>JAZBPW010000119.1:0-6952 GCA_036351795.1 Candidatus Zhuqueibacterota bacterium
AAATGATATTTCCGCTGAAAGTCAAGAAAAATATCGATATATTCCTTGTTACCGCAATAGCATGCACTTCCTGACTTTCGTATATTCATCAGCAGTCAGCCTGTACAGATATATCCCTGAGCTTACATGATAGGCTTTCCATTGGACGTGATAAGTACCGGCACCCTGATGCCCATCAACCAGAATGTCAATCACTTGACCGTTGATATTATAAACAGCCAATGAGACATCGGCCGGTGCAGGCAGCTGATAGCCGATTGTCGTCATGGGATTGAAAGGATTGGGATAGTTTTTCATAAGGCTGTATCTGTCCGGCAGCTGTTCCTGAGTGACGTCTTCTATTGCTGTGAAAGCCGGGGGGCTGAATTCCGATGTATTGCCCTGTAGATCCGTGGCAGTGGCTGTGACATTTCGTAACGGCCAGGTCTCCTGGTGAACATATTCAAAATGCCCTGCTGCATTCACTAAAACAGAATCAATGTAGATTTGTCCTTCGTCCTCTTCATCAACATAGATATCGATGATCTGACCAGCTCCTGCCGTACCGCTGACCTGAGTAGATGTGACAGCTGAAAGAGAGGGGGGAGGTAGTTCAAAATTTACACCGGGATCAATCAGGATGCCGCGTTGACCATTCCTTGAAATAGAGTTTTTCCTTATTGAATTTCCGAAAGCCTCTGCTCCAAAGATCTGGATGCCCCTGTTGCCATTCATGCCGATCACATTTTCCAGGATTTGATTGTTTTTCGAATCAGCTATTCTTACGCCATCTGCGGCATTTCCCAGATTAAACTCGTAGTTCTCATCTGTACCGATTTGATTCCCGGTGATGACATTCGAACTGGAATTTGCGAGGATATAGATGCCGGCCTCACGATTTGACCCGATTGAATTGAACCGTACTTCATTGCTGTCACAGTCAACTGAGATATAGATGCCGTGTGTATTCGAATTCTGCAGTGGCGCATTATTTGAATTGGGACCGATGATATTGCCAATGATCTGATTTCGACGACTGCCATCTCTGATGTTAACGCCGCCGCTTTTGTTTCCCGAGATCAGATTCCCGGACAGGGTCGAGTCTGCCGCTCCGATGATGACATTCTTCGAATTGTTGCTTATCCGTATTCCTATAACATTGCCTTGCGAATGCACTCCCGTTGCATCTGTCCCGATGTAGCACCCTGTGATGACACCACTATTCACCCCATTGAAATATATCCCTGATCCGTTGAAACGATTGATAATCAAATCTGAAATAAATACCCCTGAGCCAGCGATATTGAGACAGGAGGCAGTGCTGAGCAAGCTGCCATCCAGTTCTATCTCTGGACCCTCGCTGTTTGTATCCGTCCCAATGAAATCGGACTGCGAGCTGCCGTCGATGACCAGGTCACCATCGGTAATATTAACGAATGGTGTCTCCGGACGGATCGTCCAGGCGCCTGTATCAGCATTGTAGCCGTCATTCGACATTGGAATTTGAAATAGAATACTATTATGACCGGGCTGCGCATTTGCCGTCTCAAGTGCGTTGCGAAATGATCCGGTGCCGGTGTCAGCCGTTGTCGTAACGAGTATATCGCTGCTGAATGGAACAGGCGCAGAAAATGGTGATGTATTGCCATTCTGGTCCGTTGCCGTTGCAGTGATATTGCTGCCTGAAATGGGGCCGGTCCATGTGACATATCCGAATTCATCGCAGTACTCTTCGCCCAGGAAAAATTCGCCTTCATCTTCGGCATCACCGAAAAACTGAACCAGAGCATTCGCTGTTGATGTCCCTGTAATAGATGTGCCAGACACAGTCAGAATTGTCGGCGTGGCCATCATCCGGTTTCCGCCATTCAGAACGATACCTTCCAATGCATTGGCAGTGATGGCGTTTGTGAGTATTGTATTTTGAACAGCGCCTTCGCCGTCGATGAGGATTCCGGCACCGTTATTATAGGCAACCATATTCAAGTATATTTGTGTCCTTCTCACAGATCCTTTGAGTATGATCCCATGATAAAAATTTGATAGCACATGGTTTGATATGATCATATTGTCGTTGGCGACTTCGCCGGAAATATAGATGCCTCCTTTCAGATTTCCGGCAACCACATTGCCACCACCGATGAGCCCTTTTTTCATATCTGCTTTATTTGCACCAGGTTTCTTCGACGCACTATTGCCAACGGTGATGGCATTCACGCCTGATTGCAGGATTCCAATGGAATTGCGTGCGCCCTCCACGATATAAACTCCATACCCTCCGTTAGGCAGCACATCACTGGCGCTGGCATTGACACCGATGTAATTGTCCACAATCAGGTTTTCATTGGCGCCGGGACTGGAGAGGAGAATGCCTGAATTGCTGAAACGGTTGATAATGATTTCCCGAATTGTGTTCAATCCGGATAGAATGAACAGCCCGTGCGAAGGATAGCCAATGACTTCACTCCCATCCAATTGAATTTCCGGCCCAACCGGATTCAGATCACCAGCGTATTGTGCCTGGCTGCTTCCATTGATATGCAGGGCACCATCTGTAATTATGGGTAACGGACTTAGTGGCTTTATCGTCCATACACCGGTGAGAGCATCGTAACCAGGATCAGATGTGGGGATATTGAACAGGATTGAATCCGGTCCGGTGCTGGTATTCGCCTGATCGAGCGCTTCGCGAAACGACCCTGCGCCTGAATCAAGGGTGTTCGTGACGGTGAATTGCGCATAGATTGCTGATTGCAGAAGTAACAAGACTATTGAGGCACAGCAAAAACTCATAAAATATTTTTTCATAATTCCACCATGATAGAATGAATAATGAACCCATAACCACAACAGATACATCAGAATCGCTACTTTTCAGCTGTGTTCACCGATGTGGGATCGCAGTCCAACGGAGGTGTCTTATCAGATAGATACGCCTGGAATATGTACAGTGCGTCGCCAGGTGTAATTCCATTGAGTGTACAATTGACATCTGCCGCTTCAAGCGTACAGGGATTGTCGCAATCTGGTGGTGGTGTCCCACCGCCCAAATATATCTGGAAGGCGCACAGCGCGTCTCCAGGTGTGATCGCGCCGTCATCATTCACATCGCCGAGGAGACAGGCGGGAGTGGAATCGGTGAATTCACAGATATACAATCCGTTCTCAGAATCCGCAATGTAGACCATGTCTCCGTCGACCGCCACGCCTCGTGCATCACCGCCGGTATCATAGTATCCGATTTCTTCGGGATTCTCCGGATCCGATATGTCGACGATGCGTATTCCGATATCTCCGGCAGTCAGATATGCGTATTCTCCCTGGATGGCAACATCAGAAATGTAATCTTCCAAAACGATATGCCCGACCTCTGCCGGACTATCCGGTGTTGATGCATCGATGATGCGTAACCCTCCCGTCCAGGCGGCAACAAAGACATGATTTCCACTCACGGCGATGCCTCTTGCAATACCATCGGTATCAAGATGGCCGACTTGAAAGGGTGACGCCGGATTGCTGATATCGATGATGCATAATCCATTCATAAAGTCGGCAATATAAGCGTAATTTCCCTGCACAGCGACATCATAACTTTCTCCGTCTGTGTCGAAATTTCCAATTTTCAAGGGATACGCAGGATTGGAAATATCGAGAATATAGAGACCCTTGCTGCCATGAGCCGTGTATGCAAGAAAGTCTCGTATGGCAACGCCTTCGCAGAAACCGCCTTCATCAAAATATCCAGTTTCCATAGGAGTTGACGGATTGCTGATATCGATTATCCTGAGTCCGCGAAAATAGTTTGCGATGAAGGCATGATCATCACTGACCGCAACATCCAGGGCGAAATCTGTTGTTTCATGGAATCCGATTTCCCGGGCGTGATGCGGCACGGTGATGTCGATGATTCGCAGTCCGTCTTTCCGGTTGGCAACATAAGCCAGGCTGTCTTGAAGTGCAATGTGAAACAGATAATCCCCTGTGTCGAAATACCCAAGCTCCGCAGGACTTGACGCATCAGAAACATCGATCATCCGCACGCCTTTATTATGATCCGCTAAGTAAAGAGTACTATCGATAACAGCGACTCCATAAGCATGTCCCTCAGTATCAAAGCTACCGATTTTAGACAAATGATCCGGCTCTGACACATCAATGATGCATAATCCGGATGCGCCGTCTGCCAGATATGCCCTGTTTTGATCAACAACGACGTCAAATACATCGCCATCCGTATCATAACTTCCCGTTTCAACCGGGGAGACCGGATTGGTGATATCGAAAACGCGTAAACCGGCGCTCCAGTCCGCAACGTATGCATAGTTTCCATATATGCAGACATCCTGAGCGCGCTCAGTGCTTATCGTTCCGATGTACGAGGGGCTTTCCGGTATGGAAATATCAATAATTTGTATGCCATCACCATAATTGGCAACATAAGCATAATTTCCTGAGACATCAACTCCTTTCGCATTTCCATATGCATGGTAGTATCCGACTTCCATGGGCAGGCTATAATCTGAGATATCTACCACGCGTAGTCCCTCAAACCCGTCGGCAATATATGCATAATGTCCGGACACTGTTACATCCACTGTCTTACCTTCAGTATCATAAGAACCCACCTCACGTGCATTAGCCGGATCGGATACATCGATAATACGCAGGCCCGCGTCATCATTGGCCACGAAAAGGATATCCGCTTCAATGACGACGTCCCGTACCACGGAAGGAAGCAATATTTTATTGAGCTCTACCGGGATGTCCGGATTTGAGAAATCAACAATCTCCAGATAACCACCGTTACCAAAATAAACAATATTGCCTGAAACAGCTGATGAGTGGCAGGGCCCGTTAGCCCATCTTCCCACCAGTGATACATTTAGACTGTCACCCGACACAGATTGAATTGCGGGCCTGTTATCATCGACAAACAGATTGTCATATTCGAACCGTGCTTTACTCTGGGCGAAGCCTGTAGTGATAGATAAAGCGGCGAATGCAGTGATCAGTACAGAGATGACCTTTTCTTGCATCATGATATCCACTCCTATGATAGGCTTTTTCTTATTATATGAAATAAAAGAAATAATTGCTAAATGTCAAGAGAAATCTGAGCAATGCGTGGTGCTGAAAAAAGGTGGACGAAACAGCTGGTCTGTGTTTCAGAAGGCTGAGCAAAAACGTGATTGCAAAAAGGGCTGATCTATGCCAGCCCTGTCACAGTATGAAACGACAATTATACCCCGGAAACGACGACATCGTTAAAAACGAGACTCGGCATCTGCCAGCTGCTGTACTTCCATGCATCATTCGCCGCTTCGGATAACTTGTTCCAGAATTCCAGATGATTATCGGCGATGTTCATTTCAGCCACGGCCTGCGTCAATTCACCGTCTTCAAACAGTGTCCCGGTAATCCCGATCGAAAAGTCGCCTGTATTGGAATTGGAGTTCCCTCCGATAAATCCGTTGATGAGAATACCACGACCCAGGTCTTTTATAATTGCTGCGACTGAACGATTCCCGGGAGGCAGTATCAGATTGGATGTGCCGCCAGTCGTTGGTTCCACACCAAGCTTGCGACTGTGATATCAGTCGATTCGCTATCGTTCATACGCAACCGCGTTTTCCGTGAATTGCCACGGGGGGCCGGCGGCGAGTTCCTGCTTTTCTATTTTGATTTCTGTTTCCGAGATCATCTGCACAAGAAGGTTATATTCGAAGTGCCATGTCGGGCAGGGATAGTGTATCTGATATTTGTAAATCTGTCCGTCCGGTAGCACATCAATAAAGTGCCGGTTGGCAAGGCCTGTGTCCGCGGGGGTAAAAGAGTATTCCCCGCTGGGCAGTCCGGTTTGACCAGTACCCACGGAGATGATGGGCACATCCGGATCCGCGTTGTGATAGACGAGCGCGATATGCTGATTTTCGGGAAAAATCGGTGCGTCCTTTCGGAACCAGATGCCCTGGGCTGTTCCCGGCGCATTGAAATTGACACGTCCGCCTATCGGTAGCCTGGTGCGCATCACCGTCCTGCCGCACATTCCATCTCCGGTGATGGGTGTCAATATGTCATTGATCTCATCCGTGAAATAGTCCATGGGGGAGACGGCCCATGGATAATCATACTCCAGCAGCCGCTCACACTGCCACTCATGATCTATCGCGCGGTTATATACACCGAAGTCCAGACCGAACTGACCGGGATTGCCGCCAGCCTCGCCCAGCGTATCGCCCGCAGATACGGGAATATCCACCCATTGCATACACGTTCTGAAAGAGTCGAGACCTGTGGAATAACTTTCACATTCTCCGTCTTCCAGCGGAGGCGCCTGGGCAAGAAGGGCGGGATGGATGGAAGAGACATGCCCCAGCATGACCTTGAATTGTCCGTCATTGACCGCCATTACAATGGTGTAATCGCTGTATCCCTTTCCCACATGCTCGGCAACCTTGAACAGGATGATCCGCATGTCTGCCGGACTAAAAATTGGCCGTTTTTCCATGTAATCTGTAAGATAAAATCCACCATGTGCTGAAGGGAATGTATGTCCGGGCGGATTCATATGACCCAGATTGACAAACAGGTAGAAATCTGCCTGATTCAGGGGCAATACAGTGAAAAATCCCTTGCCCACATCAACATGTTCCGGCCCGGCCACATCCGTTGCGTTGTCACAACCTGTGGCAAGGGCAGTGATGAAGATCAGCATGTAAAACAGGCCGCGCACATACGGCATTGTCTTCTCCTTGATCGATCGACTTATGATGCGGTTTCAATTAAAACAAATTTTCATCGAATGTCAAGAAAAAATTTTGATGAAAGATGGCATTGGAAAAAGATTATCGCCAAGATAGTCGAAAAGGGTCAGGGAAAATGGCCCTAATCTACATGCGAAATTCACTTTCGTGTGAAAACTGCTCCATATAAAAGCGATGGCGAGAAATAGTAATTCAATTTTTCAGATTCG
>JAZBPW010000120.1:0-2045 GCA_036351795.1 Candidatus Zhuqueibacterota bacterium
ATCTCGATAAAATTTCCGCCTTTGATCAGAATACCGTTTCTGGCGCTGTTGCCGATGGCTGCAGATAACGCAGTGGCCGTCGATAACCTGACGCCGCAGGAATAGTCGATGATCAGCATGTTCAGCGCGCGAGTGGCGCTTTTCGTCACCAGATAGACGATTGCGGACAGCGCGAAGTTCAACGGGATGAAATTCGCCGAGAACCGGTCTGCTGTCGCCTGGATATCCGCTTTCCTGTAAGATGCCTCTTCCACCATGTGTATGATTCTGGCCACAGCGGTTTCATCGCCAACTTTTTCAGCGCGGATCACGAGTCGTCCGGTTTTCACAACAGTGCCGGCGTACACTTCATCCTTTTTCTTCTTTGTAACAGGCAGAAATTCACCTGTGATGGATGCCTGATCCACAGCAGCCTCACCGGATTCAACGACGCCATCCACACTTATCTTCTCTCCGGTATGAGCCATGATCCGGTCGCCCGTTTTCAACAGATCGATGCTTTTCTTCTCTTCGAGTCCGCTCTCATTCAATACCCAGACAAACTCTTCGCCGACAGATAACATCTCATGGATCGCCTTTCGGGTGCGCTCCATGGTGTATGCGGTGAGCAGCTCGGCGATATCGGCCAGCCAGATGATCGTCAGCGCCGACACATCGCGGCCGCTCAAAAGACTCGCCAGTATGGCAGCGGAACTTAAAGTATCGGCGTTCGGCCGCAGACTTCGCCTCATCGATTTGAGGCCGCTTTTGAAAATGGGAGTTGCCAGGGATAAACTCGTCAATGCGGGCATGGTGGTGAATCGTCTGATAAGAGCGCCAGACACGGGCTGACTGCCTCTCAGAAATGAAAAAAGCAATGAAACCGTAGTAACAGTCACCCGCGTCACCATCTCCGAGATCGGCTCCTCCTGCAAGCGGCGTTCGTTCACGGTCGACTGCATGATCCTCTTCCGTTCCGCTTTGTATGCGATCAGGGAAAATGTGCCGATGATCGACTCCGTTGTCTCGCGGATGAAATCAACATTCGTATTCTCATGATTGAAATGGATCAATATATTCGAGGTGATCGTCGTGATTTTTGCTGACACGATCTCAGCGGTGTTCTCCAGCCTCTCCTCGATCTCTTCACAGTGCTCTTCGAGATACTGTAAACCGCGACAATGTATTCTCACACGGCCCGGCAGGCTGTGCCGGACCTCGCATGCCATGAGTGGTAATTTTTTACGCCCAAATATCTTCAAGTAGTGCTCCCTGTTTACACAAATCGATCCCGTTCGGTTTTACTCTCTTCAAATAATCCAGTAGCTGTCCTGCAGTGTTCGCACGTTCTTCATCAGGATATTCAGATATCCTTTTCCGGATTGCAAGGATCAGATCATACAACTTATACATCCATTCCATGACTTCCGTTTCATTGGTGCTTTCAGTCCGGTAATGTATCAGAAGATTCCCGGAAATGATACTGATCTCCACGGATTCGATACCATGTGAAAACCTGATTTTTTCGACCAACTGATCCGCAATATGGTTATGCTCCTGCTGGATATATCGAATGGCCGGCACATGAATCCGCAGCCGGCCTGGCAATCGATGAATAACCTTCGGCTTAATCAAGTGCGGCAGAATAATCTCTTTCAAAGTTTTCAATAAAGCAATCCATTTTAAAATGAAAAACCATTCACTCACATCCTCTCCGGCCGTCACTTTCACTTTTCACGAAATAGCGACTGGTACGCCCACCATAGCATATTGAATCCGGTTGGAAAAGGAAACGCCCGGCGCGTCATCATGGCACGAGCCCCAACAAGGGCCATCACGATTGGAATGGCAGTCCACAGATCGATGATTCCGCCGGTCTGTTCGTAAACAGCGCGATTCAGAGAATCTCCAACAGTACGGATCTCTTTGAAAACAACGGATTTCGGCGCTTTTTCCAATTCCTTTTCCAGACCGAGCAAACGAATCAAGACAGTGTATAATAGCTCCGGTTGGATCTCATCTTCCGAAAAATGGATCAGTACCGTACCACTGATCGTGTTTATATC
>JAZBPW010000121.1:0-51145 GCA_036351795.1 Candidatus Zhuqueibacterota bacterium
CATAGGCGAGGCTGTCGGCCTGACCGATCTGCGCCGACGCAGTAAAGGTAAGGGGGGAGCCATTCACGTGCCTGTTTCCCTCGGCATTCACTTCGATGAGTGAGACATCATCGACGTAGCAGATATTGTTGCTACCCGATACTAAAACATATATTCCAGTGCTGGGTATTTTAGTTACACCAGATCTAGTCGTGAATCTTATAGTATGCTTCTTGTAGCTAGTTGTTGTAAGATCGGTAATACATGCAGCAGTGTTATTCGACCACGTATCATCTGATTTCAGAAATTGACCACCATCATCTTTGAGATATCCGCTGATTGTTTTTCCCGCAATTGCACCTTTCACCCAAAAGGAAAATTCATACAGACTACTTGGCTTAATCAATAAATCCCCTGCCATATAAATATCTACAGATCCACCAGCTGGCCCAATGGAAAAACGAACTGCTTTACCCGATCTGGCGTTGGCAACCTCCTGCCTGACATCAATAGACGCGTCGGATTTCCAAACCCCCCAGCCTATTGGATACGCACCGGATGTGCTCCAATCATCAAGATTTCCATGTTCGAGCAGTTCCAATCCTTTTCGATATGCCGAAACCTCTACGCTGTTATTGTTGATCCCAGGAACCGGTCCCAGTGTCAGCAGCGCGTCAGCTTCCCTGTTCTCGTTCGTGATCACATCGAGTGTCGAATCCCCACTGAAATTACCATTGCCCGCGGTCACCTTGAAATTGACATTATATCCCGGAATCGCCTTGTTCAGCTCATCCACCACCTTTACCCTGAACGGCGCGGCCAGCGGCGAACCCACTGTTCCTGACTGGAAATTCCCGGTGATGCGCTGCAGCGCGTCCACATTGGCGATATTGATATCGAAGACAACGGGGGATCCGTTGAGCTCGTCCGCCCGGGCGATCACCTGGAGCACCTGTCCCGGTACCTGGCTGGCGAAGAAACCGACTTTGGAAATACCGTTGCGATCCGACGATGCAATAGTCTGATACTCGCCGTTGATGGTGCCCGGATTTTCACCGATGCTCTCCCAGAAAATGGGATAACCGCCCACCGGATTGCCGAAATTATCCAGCACAACCACTTTCAAAGAATCGCTCAGTGGCCATCCGGCGGATCCTGTAAAACTCTGGCTGCCGGACAATTCCATATCCGAGACAGAACCAGCGGTTGCCTGAAAAATGATTGTACTCGACAATGGTGTCCCATCGTATTCAGAGCTGGCCTCTACAATATTATTGACACCTTCGTCGCTGCCCAGCGTCAACGTGACGCGCGTTTCGCCATTGGAGTCAGTGATCCACGGCCCAGCAGGATTGAGTGATCCTGTACCCTGTTTGATCGCATAGACCACGGCATGTCCGGCAACCGGATTATCATACTGATCTGTGACCCTGACGACGAAAGGATCGCTCAGCGGCATTCCGGCCGCTCCGGTCTGCCCATTACCGCTGACTTCGCTCAGCTTACCCGGGACATCCGCGATGCTGCTCGCATTAAAGACAATGGGAGATCCATCCAGATCCTCCCCTGCCTTCACCGATGTCACCGTCACAGTGTTCAATCCGACGATTGTACCAAGTTTCAGGTTCACCTGGGCATAGCCGTCAACATCGGAGGTCACGATCAATTCCGATGCATACGTCCGGGGTATTGCAACCGTCGCCGCCCGATCTCTTTTCTCTTCTTTGTCATTGTCCTCAGCAGTCTGCATCGCTGTCACCAGACTGATGGATCCACCACCTTCCGTTACCATGAATGTCACCGGATGCTTTGCCACGGGATCGCCGATGTTATCGACAACCCGCACCTTCAGTGGCGTGGGAAGTACGGTATTGACCGTCCCGGATAAGCCGCTTCCCGAGACCGGCAGCAATTGCTCAGCCAGTCCAGACGTCGCGATTCCGGTAAAGATCACTGGAGACAAACCCGGGAATGTTGCGCGCACCTGGTTCTGCTCTGATTCCGTGCCCAGCGATAGTACCGTGGATGCTTTGCCCTGCGCATTCGTGGTGACCGTGTCTTTCTGCGCTCCATTGGAAAGAACGCCATTACCCACCGTTATCTCGAAAAGCACATCATAACCCGACGCGATATTTCCATACTGATCCGTGAGACTGACCTCAAAGGGACTCGGCAATGGATTGCCGCCCTTGCCCGTTTGCGTTGTCTGCGAAGAGGCGTTCATCAGAGTCGGCACATCCGGTAAACCCGATGCCTTGAAAAGATAGGGTTCATTTGTCAGGTCGTATCCGGGGACAGTCACTTCAACGGTGTTGTTCTCTGTGCCGGCAACCAATCCCATTGTTAACGCGGCTGACGCTTCACCTCTGCTATTGGTGATATACTGCGGGAATTCCTCCTTCCCATTCGGTGTATAGCCGGATTCCTTGAGGGTCAACAACACTTTATCCAGCAGACAATATGACGGATATCGTTGCGTCACAGTGATCCTGTGCAATCCGGTGGTCAGATAGAACTCCACCGGATCGACTGATGGATTTTTCGGCGTACCATTATCGCGTTCCGACACAAGATCCCATGTCCATGTATCCGTATTCGGATAGAAATCCCACACGCCGACATACGGCGGGCTCGTACTGATCGCTGGTTCGCCATCCACCTGAACAAAATATGAGTAATACTGAAATCCGGGTTCAGAGGCCTTCACCCGTCCCCATACAACATAAGTGCCCTCGGTCTCCACGAAGAAATCCATATCCAGCTTGCCGCTAAGTGGATCACCACCCTCGTTATAGACAAATGCTCCTCCGCCCGCAGTTTCATCTTCACCGGCTTTGAAGGTTCCGGCCAGTTCGCCATTCTCGGCCTCGACACGGATGTTTGCATCAGGTGGTTCCAGATCCACGCTTCCGCCACCGGCAGTCACCTTGAAATTGACAAGCACGTTGTCCACCGGAATTCCGTTCATGTCGGTCACGCTGACGACCATCGAGTCCGGAAGCATCTTTCCAACCACACCTTCCTGAAAATCTCCGGTGATATAATTCAATCGCGTCGGTTCACCACCCACATTGACGATTGTAAAGTTATCCAAATTATTATTTCTGTTTCCATGGAGCATCACACCGGCATACAGCACAGAGGCCGTACCCTGCAAAGGCGTTGGCCCGTCGATGATCTCTCCGACTTTGTCGCCATTCACATAATAGATGAAGTGATGCCCCTGCTCATCAGTGATCATGGCGACCTTGAAGACTGAACCGGGCTGAGGTATTTTCGTCGGGTCTATGGCCTTCTCGCCCACCGGCGTGGCCGCCTCACCATTTTCAATGGTGAACAGACTGATCTTCTTGCTATTCGGCCGGCACCATGCGAGATAACCACTGGCGTTCGGTGAGGCTGCATCGAGCATCAGCGCCAACCCACCGCGCTCTATGCCATCGATATCCGCGGTCTCGCTCCATTTGAAAGAGACCTCTGTCGGATTGGCTCGAGCATTGAACGCAGCGACGTAATTCCAGCTATCCTCAGCTGCCGTGTTTGCCATCTCATCATTGACAATGCCAAATTCCGGATCTGCGTTCCAGTTATCTCCCAGTTCGAGACGGTTAAAATTATCTACAAGAATATTGCTCTCTTTGGTCGTAATGCTCGGACTGTTAGATATCAGTGCAAAGTTGGGAACATCGTCGTACGCCTTAACCGCAAAAAAGTACGTCGTTGCCGCCTGCAGTCCGGTCACCACAAAGATTTCCTGCGTCCCTGCCGTTGCCGGTATCGGAGGACTGCTCACCTGATCCGCGTCATAGAAGTTTGTCTCTGTAATCAACTCCTCAGAATAACGGATATCATACCCGGTTGCAGTACCATCCATATCATCATCACCCGGCGCTGTCCACTTCAGTGTGGCTGTCGTCGTCGTGTATTCGGAGACCACCAGGTTCGTAATGCGACCGGGAGGTTCAATGTCATCCTGACCGTAAATAGTAAAATCATCTACATTGTTGAAGTAGGGCTCTCCTTCATGTCCTTTCAGCATGACCCCCGCGTAAAACCTACCACTCGCACCATGCCTTTTGCCAAAATCGAGGAGTGTGCCATCCGGCTGACCATTGAGAAAACAATCGAATACATGCTTGTCATTCTCGATTCGCATGACGACCTTGAATACATCGCCGGCCTGCGGAAAGGGTTGCTGTCCAGCCACCTGATAAATATGTCCCGTCGGTGGATTCGAAAAGGGTTCTCCATCTCTGACTTCATACAGTGTCAACAAATTACCATACCTCCAGATCAGATAGCCATCTGAGTTCGGATCCGGGGCATCCATACCCATCACAATACCGCCCTTCAGGACGCCGATTGAGTCTGTGTCTACCCCCCACTTGATGGAGACCTGGTTTGGATTCGTAATCCCCACATAAGTCGCGATATAATCCCACCAATCATTCTCAGCCGTATTCACCAATTCCTTATTTTGTATGGCGTATTCAGGATCTGTTTTCCATGTGACGCCCAGCGTCGATCGATTGAAATTGTCAGTGACAGTCGGGTCATTTCCCTTGATCGCGTTCATTATCGACACATAAATAGCACGCGCCATAAGATTGTAACCATCCGCGCTCGGATGCACGCCATCGCTGTAATATGTACTGCTCGCCCAATCTCCATTGGACTTAAACACTTCATTCGTACCAACATAATAGATCTTGTACCCTTCCCCTATCTTCAGGTAATAAAGATTCTTGATCTTCGAATTAAGCAATGTTGTGCTGTCATCTTTGGCAGAAGCGTCCCATCTGGGTAAAATACTGCAAAGCAGTATTTTTTTATTTTTACCAATTTGATCCACAATACTCTCTATCTCAGTAACAGTACTGTCAATCTTTTGTCCCTTTGTGATATCATTCGTCCCGGCATGGATGATCACAATATCCGGATTCACGGCAAGCCATCCGCTGAGATTGTCTCTGATCATATCAGCAGTGAAGCCTTCATGGCCCTCATGCTCATTATCGGCGAAACCACCATCTTGCTGAGATCCGACAAAATCATAGGAAACCTGTTCATTGTCCAGCAAAGCCTGCAGGTCATCACGATATCCCGATATATCGCCAGGATCATCGATGATGATACCTTTCGAGAGTGAATTTCCCAGCGGCATGATCTTATATGTCTGGGAAAACACAAAACCGGTATTCAGTACCAGAAAAATTACTAAGAATAAAATCCCCCCCGAGATTCTACGACTCGTTTTGTAGCAGTTCATAACCAGGCTACCTCCAAAGTAAAAGTATATTCTCCCGAGATATTGCAGAGACATTATTCCCGAAGAGAGTTCGTGCCTAGCTCCCTCTTGCAAAATCCATACCACAGCAAAAGCTATCTCATTGAACTATCAGCTATTTACATTATAATGAAGCTCATTTTAATAAATAACAAGTGCTTATGTATTTTATCGTTTTTGTGTTATTTCACAAGAGGGAATGATAAAAGAGACATCCATGATAAAATTTGAAACATTGTTTCATGCTGACTCATGGATATTAACTATCTGGAAGATATTGACTTGCAATGTCAATGAGTTTATCGTGAAGACTGTTGTTTGAAGCGATGAATCCTCTTCTATTCAGCGGATCCTTTTTATTGTATTGCATGATATCTCCATACCCGTCGGTGAGGATACCACCTGCTTCCTGAAGCACACAGTGGGCGGCACAAATATCCCACTCATTTGTGAAGCCAAACCTGAAATAGACATCAGCCAACCCATCTGCAATGAGACAGATTTTGATTGAGCTACCACTCTCTTTAACCTCGGCGAATGGGTATGTATCGATAAGATGCTGCAACGCTTCACTGGCATGGGACCGGCTCTTTACCATGACCATATCCTGTATTTCATCTCTTTTCGATGCTTTTATCTGAGAGACGCGACTGGAAGCATCCATGTGATACGCACCGCTTCCTTTTGACGCATAATAGATTTCATCCTTCACCGGAATGCCGACAACTCCGGACACCGGGATCCCATCTTCCACCAATGCAACGTTCACTGTGAACTCACCATTTCTCTTAATAAACTCCTTCGTCCCGTCGAGCGGATCAATAACCCACACATACCTTTTATCAAGCCTTTTGTTTGTCATTTTAGACTCTTCCGACAATATGCCGAAATCGGGATATAATCGACTTACATTTTCCATTATGTAGGCATTTCCTACTCTATCTGCCAGTGTCAAGGGTGAGTTGTCACTCTTCATCTCAACTTCAAAATCACCACTGTTGTAAATATCCAGAATTTTTTTTCCCGCTTCGTTTACAATCTTTACAACATTCGCCGTTATATCACTATAGTCCATTATGACTCACTTTCGTTACTCGTTAATTCACAACAATCTTTACATTCACTGGCGGGTCGGGTGGCGCTGTATCGAGCTGTGCTTCATCACATACAAAATGCAATACTGTTGTATTTCTCTCTCCATACCTGTCGTAAAGATAGAGCGTCAGCTTGTATTGATCCGTATTCGAGGGGCGGTGCGTCGTGTCCCACTCCTGCAGCTCATTGATCTCATTATAATAGGCATAGGTGTTTTCCACCTCTTTCACCTGTTCCCCCTTGCTGTAAATTGGATGCCATCCATCTGTGACAATGGCCCAATACCACGCGCCATGCCGTAGATCATCGATTCCGTCCTGATCAGAACTCTGATTCACATGAAACTGAACCGTTGTACCTGAAATAATATACGGATTGCTCCAATTGCCGCTTCCACCAAGAATGTTATGCAGCGTAATCACAGGAGAAGGCGGCCTATTCCCCGATGGGGGGAAATAAGGTACGGAATATGGATCCACAGGAGGAACGCGAACATGAATGAAAATTTTGCTGGTCATCGATCCATTCACTTCTGTCCTGATATAATAGGTGCCGCAAAAAAGTTCTTTTATGTGCGACTTGTTCTCCATCGTCTCCATGTCCATGTCTTCAACTTTGTATTCCATGATGCACGATCTGCCGATGGCTGCATGAATGGTGGTCATATACGATGCCGACTCCGCATTCTGACCATCAACAGTATGTTCCCACCTCACAATATCCGTATTCAGCACGTATGGATTACTATAGCTCCCGTCTCCTCCGAAAACTTCATTCAGAAGAACTATGGTCGCTGTCTGAGACATGACTACCGAACTCATTGTTAAAAACAATAAAATAAACAGGATCAATTTTTTCATTCCAAACCTCCGCAATATCCAATATTTAACCCAATCAATCCAACCCACTTGCATAATGCAATTTTCATACCATATTATTTTATCTACACTAAACGGTACTATTATCGTAATTAACTGATAATAATAATGTTATTAATTTCAATAATATAGCATTTTCACATATGTACTGCATCGCTCTTCGGCCGTGAACATTTGTGTAATTCAATTTCACTCTTGTATCATTCAATCTCGCTGAAGAGAGGATTATACTGGATACTTTTCGATCAGTTTTGCGGATATCCCCGAAAGATTTTTATTGATATCTATCCTGCCCTCATTACTATTTAATGATTTTTCTTTCAACAAGATACTCTATCACTGTATTCGCACTCTCTTCGACACTTTGCTCCGCCGTGTTCAAAACAACCTCCGGATTCAGCGGGGCTTCGTATGGAGCGGAAATACCTGTAAACTCTTTTATCTCTCCTGCTCTCGCCTTCTTGAACAAGCCCTTTGGATCGCGTTCTTCGCAGACTTCGAGTGCGCAATCCACGAAAACTTCAACAAATTCATTCTTCTCCGCCAAAGCCCTCGCCTTATCCCTGTCCGAACGGTAAGGCGATATGAATGCTGTCAGTGTGATAATACCGGCGTCAGCAAACAAGTGTGCCACTTCGCCGATTCTTCGAATATTCTCCTCACGATCTTCCGGTGAAAATCCGAGATTTTTGTTCAGCCCATGTCGGATATTGTCGCCATCAAGCACATAAGCCAGCACGCCCTTTTCGAACAGACGCCGCTCCACTTCACGCGCCACTGTTGATTTGCCTGATCCGCTGAGTCCCGTGAACCAGATAGTCACGCCTTTTTGGCCCAGCATCTCCTCACGATTCTCTTTGCTGATGTTGCCTTCATGCCATGTGATATTTTTCGCTTTCTGTATTGTCATCTTGTCCTCTTCCCTCACTGTTTCAGATTTTTATAATAGTTGATTAAAATCTCCAGAACCTCCGGACGCCCGAACTCCTTGGGGGGCATTTCACCCTCGGAGAGCATGCGCCGCAACTCTGTGCCGCTGATCAGGCATCTGTCCTCAGCCGTATGGGGACACGTCTTCATCGATGCCATTCCTTCGCACTTGTAACACCAAAACGTCCAGTCGATATTCAGCGGTTTGATTTGAAGTTCCCGGGAATCAAATTCATTGAATATATTCTGCGCATCGAAGGGGCCATAGTATTTTCCAACACCCGCATGGTCCCGGCCGATGATCATATGGCTGCATCCGAAATTTTGTCTGAATATCGCGTGAAGTACAGCTTCCCTCGGTCCTCCATAGCGCATTTCCATCGGATATACTTTCATGACAACCCGATCATCCGGATAATATTTTTCCAGAAGTACATCGTAACACTTCATTCTAATTTCAGCGGGGATATCATCCTTCTTCAATTTGCCTACCAGCGGATGGATAAAAAGACCATCACTCACCTCGAGCGCAATTTTCGTGCAATATTCATGAGAACGGTGGATTGGATTTCGCACCTGAAAAGCAGCCACCCGTGACCATCCTTTATCCTCAAATATTTTCCGTGTCTCAGAAGGTCGGGCGTAATGCCCCTTGAACTTCTCCGGATAATCACCTTCACTGAATGCGACCACGGGGCCGCCAATGAGAACATCACCCTGATTATACACCTTGGCGACGCCCGGATGTGCCTCTTCATCTGTTCTGAATACGTGCTCTGCTTCTTTTACCTTGTCATAACCGTATTTTTCCTGCACCGTCATTTTACCCATCAGCAGGTTGGTCTCATCATCCACAAGCGCGATATCCTCCCCCTCTTTCAATCCCCGGGCTTTATCTTCCGATACAGACAATGTAATTGGTATCGGCCAAAGCGTACCATCCGTCATATGCATTTCCTTGACGACACCCTGATAATCCTTCTCAGTCATGAATCCGTCCAGAGGACTGAAAGCCCCGATCGCCATCATGATCAGATCAGATGTCTCTCGCGATGACATACGCACCACGGGCAACTCTCTGGCGCGGACGATCTCATTTTCTAATGCGTCTCCATCAATGATTAATGGTTTCAACTTACCGCCATGCGGCTCTACTAACTTTGACATATTGCACTCCCTTCACAGATTAGATATATCTCACCCCCATGCTACCATCCCGTTATGGATTTTTACCATGCAGGTCTATTTAAATTGTATTATTTTTGTATCCGCTTGAGACCGACGCTGAAACGCTTTCGTGCTCTCAGGCAGATGGTCGGTTCACCTATTATCATAAATAGCCAAGCGCTTTCAACTGATCCTTCAATTCCTGGCTAACCTCCATATCCGCGCTCGCGTCTGAACCATAGTCCGGCTCATCGTATGAATCTATATATTTCACTGGGTGTTTCTCAAGAAAATCTTCATCGATGGCATCTTTCAACACGCTGCCATCCATATCTTTTGCCACCGGCATGTTCATCAGCGTTAACAGTGTTGGCACAACATCGATGGCCTCGGCATGGGATGGGGATTTATAACCCTGCTTTACACCATCACCGTTCAGGACGAGTATTGCAGACCTCCCGTCATGAGTACCGGATACCTTGATGCCCGCCGTCCTTACAAATTCATTCACAGGGTAATTCTTTTCACCGAGATGAATATGTATATTTTCGATGGACTGGATTTTTTGGTTGACGCGCAACCAGATATTATCATCATCATATTCGTGAATCGTGAAAAGAGGCGTTCCACTCTCCTGCACCTCTATCGAAAGAAACAGCTCTTTCAATCGATCTCTCGCCTCCTCACTTTCCATACGCGGCTTAACGATAACAAAATAGCTCACCGTTGAATAAGAGATGTCTTTTTCAATACCGAGGGCAATCATCAGTTTTTCCGAATTAACCATCGGCGTATGCCCGATTTCCGGCGATTCGACCATGGATTTTGCTCCGTGGTCGGAAGCCAAAATGACCAGTGTTTCAGACCCTTCTTTTCTCAACTTGAGTATTTTTCCCAGCGTCTTGTCGGTTTCGCGATAGGCATCGTAAATCCGGTCACCATACTTCTCGATATCTGCCTGCGGCACATCACTGAATTTTTCCGGCTGAAGATATCTCCAGAAGTCGTGTGAGGTCGTATCAACGAGATGGTTATGAAAAGCCGCAAGATCAGGTTTCACCTTTTTATTCAAGGCAATAAAGACATCGCTGTAAATCTTCTGCTTCAATACACGTGCTTTATAGATCTCATCACGGTAATCCTGTTTCATTATCTTTCCGCGTACTGTCTCAAAACCGGCTGTCAACAGATTACTCATTCGAACGCCATATTTGAAGGCGGTAAGGCCGAGTTTAATCAGTTGTAGAAGACTCAGACTCTGTTTTGATTTCTTCTCAACAGTCATCTTGTGAAGGAATCCGTATTCAGGAGGATAGGTTCTTTCATCAATGGCCAGAAGCATGGGGATCATAAATCCATTCACTTTCCTCGGAGGCCAGGTGAGAAAATAACCCACAATCCCGACTGATCTACCGAATCCTTCGAAAATATCCCACATTCTTTTTGTCTTCACTGTCTCGGCAGTGGCGAAAAAGCTCTTCACACCATGCTTGTCCGGAAGCTTGCCACTCGCAATGCTCGTCCATATCACCGGAGACATCACCAGATCGCCGCTCTCCATCCTGTAGTAGGCGCCTGTCTTAATCAGACTTGCCAGGTTCGGCAACTCCCCTCTTGCAAGCAGATCATCTACGATCCAGTTTGTCGCTGAATCCAGAGCGATAAATAGTACTTTTCTATTCAATGTTTTTTCTACATTTATTTTCATAGCGACCCTTGTTCCTTATCAGAATTTTCTTGATAGATAAAAATTATCGAAACGTGCATCCTGCTGCGTCAATTGAATTTCCATGTGACCCACCAAAATTGTTTCTTGATTCATATCCAGGCTCACCTCTTGGTCAAACGCCTGAACTCTCAACCCGCCCGGATCAAAATAGATGCTGATGTCATACGACCGATTCTGCCCGTACCCGTTCGTCAGGGGTTTGCTAGCCACCACTTTGCCGTTCACCACCTTCTGAATCTTGCCAGCACCATATCCATCTGTATTGTTCATCATCATGTAATTGGACTCGTCTTGTAACAGCCGAATCGTTATTGCACCACCATCGGGATAAAATGTAAGTGGCGTGAAACGCATCGAAAACCTGCCACGATCCGTTTTGGGAAGTTTTTTGGAAAATTTAATCCGCGTGTCATCACCCGTCATCACCAAAATATCTTTAGCGTCAGCGTCATGGAGAAAACGGACTTTCTCCCCCGGACCCTGAACGTAAGTCCATTGATACGCATCGAGGGAATTCGTATTGAAATCATCCCGAAAAAATGCTGTGGGAGTATAACTACCGGTAAATGATACCATGGTATTTGGCGTAGCAGCCATATCTGAAATATTATGAACGTTCAGCCTGTATTGCCTGTCAAATATATGCTCTGCTGTTTTTAGAAAAACAGCATTCTCCATGGTATCGTAGTGTATCTCATAAATTTTCATCTCCGGCTCAATCTTGTAATTACTTTTTTTCACCGCACCATCCGCATCGAGCGGCTCATTGAAAAACACCCTCACTGTTTTCTCATCAGGCGTTGTGATCTTCACGACCTCGGGAGGATGACTATCTTTCGGTATGGAGATACTCCGCCTTATTGCTTTTTCGCTTGCATTCCCGGCCTCATCGAGAGACTTCACCGAATAGGTATAAGTGACGTGATCCACCACACCATGATCAACATACTCTCTCTCGAACTGTCTCACCAGAAGATCGTTGTTTCGATAGACCTCATAAGCGGATGCCCTGTCGCCATCGCGTGAAATCGCCGGCTCGTCCCAGTCCAATTCTACTGTCCGCAAGGTCGCATCATAGTTCACATTCATGCGGGAGGGTGATTCTGGCGCCAGATTGTCACTGGTATTAATCAATTTCAGCAGCACAAGGCTATTGTGCGAGACTGGAACATCAAGTGCCACATTTCCGTTTTCAGCCCGGACTCTGCGTACCGGCTGAACGAGTTCCAGGGCTTCTCTGCCTTTTAATCTCTCCCATTGCGCTGATGTCGGATATTTCGGACTGCCCATTTCCTGCCATCGGGCGTAGCAATTGCTGAAATCAGAACTGACCGCAAAATGCTCAACGGTATATTCTGTTTTGCCGCAGTTTACGATTTTCAGAGAGACATCGACTTCATTAGTGGAGCTATTGAAGTAATCTCCTTCTAGTAAATGATAGAGAACAACATAGATATCAGACTTTGAGTCCAGTGTGGCAATGCCATGAAGCGGATCACCAAAAGATGTCCCGCTGAAACGCAATCGATTGCCAGTCAGATGACGTACAGCTTCATACGCATTATACGCGGGTCTCCTGAACAGATCTCCTGGCAAAGGATTATGTTTATCGCCCAAAGCCCCCGTCAGGCCGAACTGCTTACCGAATTCCACGGCGACCGGCTTGGACCAGAAGCAGATCACATCCGGGATGTATTCCGAACCATGCTCATCCCCCATTTCAATGAACGCATCGAACTGTTTTGCAATCCACGCGGCCACGTACTGGTTGTTCAGCCAGGGGCGGGGCATGGCGCTGGGGCCGGTCTCCGTAATCAGTATCTCGAGTTCATCGAAGGCAACTCCACTGTACTTTACAATCTCATCCATGAAACTTCTGTACTGTGGAATGATGCGCTCTTCAATATTACCATAATGGTGACGTGATACAAAATCGAGTCGTGCACCTGTTTTCCCGGTCACATAATTTGTTCCTTGATAACAGTGATCCAGAAATTCGCGCAGGAAACGTCTGTCCCCGGCAAGGCCGGGTCCCCCGATCTTAATATGAGGATCCGCAGCCAGAGCACCATCCACTGTGTAATCATAGAATCTGCAGAAGCTGTCATGATCCGACTGTTTCGGAAATTTCTTCTTGTCCGGATGTGCGATCCAGAAATATTGATAGTAATCCGGCTCATTCCAGACCTCGAAATACCAGGATCGTATTTCAGCCGCCCCATACCGTTGTTTCAGATGTCTGACCGTTTGATAAATCAGATTTCTCCATTCCATGTATTCTTCGGGCGGGGAAACGATACCCTTGTGCCATGGATTTTTCCGATTCGGATTTGCAGCAAGCGCTTCAGGCATGAAGGTAAATGAAATAATCGGTTTGAACTTATACTGCTTTACCAACGCATCGATGACAGCATCGACAATATCCCAATGATACACAATATTTCCGGCAGCATCACGACTTACGACATGGGCGCCATCATCAGCCCCCCACTTTTTCGGCTTGTCCTTGAAGATGCTTTTCATTCCGACATATTCAACAAAGTCCAGATCCTCATTCGTCTTCGCCACCATCTCGAAGAATGCACGGTTGACCCGCTTCAGCACACCGTCTTTAAATGATCCCATGCCGATTCCGTTGTAAAAATCTTTAACAATACCGATCGGTGCACCAGCATCTATTTGAACACTGATCTCTTTTATGTCCGGATCATTATGTTCTGAATCATCAGAACCATTTGAGATGCCGGAAGCATGCACCCCCATTGCCTTCACAATGCCCGCCGTGTATCTATTCTGCCTCAAAAAGTTATATGCCTTATCTCTGTTTGCAAATAATAATACCGATAGCACAGAGATAATTACGATCGCCAGGATGCCGATTTTTTTCCACATTCGATTATGCAGTCCTTTTTACCATTCGATTTAAATACTTTCTATCATCCGGTGGAAAGGTATTGAGCAAGACCAATACCAAACCATAAACGATGATCGATACCAATGCGGCAGCAAAAAAGTTGATTTGATTGACATAAAATACCACTGGTATCATTGCCAGTGATGCCACCCCCAGTTTCAAAGCCGTTACTGACAGGCTTTTGAAATTCAAACTGATGATGCGGGGGATGATAAACGGAAGTTGAAGCATCGTCAATATCACCAAGCCAATGATCGTTGCTATCGCTGATCCGATAGCGCCGTATTTTATCGACAGAAGATAGACCAGCGCCAGTTTTATCAACAACACAATGATATTGAGTGTCATATGCGTTTTTTGTCTGTTGCTTGCCACAAAAGCCGATCCCAGAACCTCGGTTATCGTAAACGGGATGAGAGACCAGATCAGGATCTGTAAGACAAGCGTCGCTTCACCAAACTCGGCACCCCAAATAAGCGGCATGAAGTCCGGTGCCGTGAATGCGATCACTATAACCAAAGGCAGTGTTATTATCACGAGATATCTGATAGCCTTTCGGCACGCATTCTGAAACTCATCCGGTTTTTCCACATACATCGCAGATATAACAGGAAAGAATGCAACAAAAAAGCTGCGTATGCCAAGCAGGATCACCTTAAATAGTTTATATGCCGCACTGTAATTGCCCACTTCCTCATTCGATACGATCTTGGACAATACAATAATATCAATTCTCCAGAACACCTGAGTAATGATGATCAACAGCGCCAGGCTCCACGTCATGCTGAACAATTTTTTGCTGAACGCCGGATCAAACTTGATTTGGCTCCTGTCGATATACTTCAACGCAAAGAACAGAGTGATGCCGGCATGAAAATATTTGGTGATGACGTGGATGACGATCAGGGCAATGAGACCATATCCTGTCAATAGCGCCATGATGGAAACAACCGTCTTAACGATCAGAAATATGATCCAGCCGATGGTATATTTTTGAAAATCTTCATACCCTCCCAGAACACCCGCGCCGACTTCAACAAAGGATGACGCGATCAATGAAATCGCAATGATATATGCACCCAGGGAGATGTCCGACTCGTAATTCAGCAAAACAATAAGGAGCAGCATCATCCCGACATTGATGACAACGAGCGGTATATTCAACAGCATACCATTCGCGAAGTACTTGTTCACATCTTCCTTGTTCGCAGCGATTTCTCTGGTGAGAAGTAATCTCAAACCGAATGAGCTCGTTACCTGGAAAACAAGATACAGCTGGAAAATGACGGTATACTTGCCGAATATTTCAGGACCAAGAACACGCGCAACGACCAGAAACAATACGAGTGACATCACGGGTTGAATCGCCCTGGACACCAGAACAAAAAGTGTATTTTTTGCCAATCTCTTCGTCTTATTCATCGTCGACTATTCCATGTATCCCAGACTTCTGAGTTTGGATATCAGGATCTCTTCGTTCTCCTTTACGGCCTCGGATTCCTGCTCGGAAAAGCCAAGGCCCTCAGGAGCTCCATAGGTATCCGTGTATTGCAATGGCTGGTCTTTCAGAAAGCCATCTTTGAAAATGGCTTCCAGAACTTTGCCATCCATGTCTTTGGCGATTGGCAATCCCTGCATCGCCAGCATCGTCGGTGTCACATCGTATACTTCACCGCCGTCAAGCTCGAATCCTTGCTTGATATTTTTCCCGGCCGCTATAATGATACCTTCCCGTTCATGCGTACCGGTAATGAGCACGCCTTTGTCAATCACATTGTCAACTTTTCCAGGTTCACTGTTTATGACAATATCGTCATCAAATTGATACCCTTTCCAGTAGGGCTGAGCGGATATTTTCATATAATTTTCAGTAATGTCCGTTTCAAGGACCGCAGTGTTATCTTTCACAAACTGAATTTGAGCCAACTTTTCTTCCAGTTCTTTGAGGTACGTTTGCTCGAGCTCTGCGGAATCCGCTTTAGGTGTCACGATAGCCATATGGCCAACCTTCGTATAATTGAACCGTGCATTCATTCCTGTTTTATTCAAAACATATTCGATTTTCACACTGGGTCTGAATTTTCTGTCATGATACGTCTGAAAACCATGATCTGATACGACGACCACATCGTAATCACCGTACATTGCATCATATGCTTTCAGAATCCTTCCTATGATTCTGTCTGATGCAATGTAGACATCGGGAATCACATTACCGAATTTCCGGATCATCGCTTTCTCGACATCCTCGAAATCTTCGGGTTTGAAAAAATGCCAATATTTATGCGCCAACACATCAGTACCCGCCAGATATATTGCGGCCAGATCCGGCTTATAGGATTTCACCAGGGTTGTAAAGACTCTCTCCAGAAAGAGCATGAATATATTAATCTCTTTATGAAACGTATCGAGATACGTTGACCGCGACGATCTCTTTTCCAGAAATACCCTGAACGCTTTTATCAGACTGGCGAAATCAATGTTGTATTGTCTCGATTTCGAGTAAAACTCCATCATCTTGCCGGGAGACAGGTTCTGCTTCAGATGCCTGGTATTCGTTAATTCTCGCAAGAAGGAGACATCATCTGGTATCGTTTGAGTATCGGGCGCAAAATGGTCAGGGATCATGAACCCATGGTTCTTAACCCGGGGCGGCCATGTCATCAAAAAGCCGGAGATGCCGATGCTCATGCCATGATCTTCGTAAATATTCCACAATCTC
This sequence comes from Candidatus Zhuqueibacterota bacterium, assembly GCA_036351795.1. GTDB lineage: Bacteria > Zhuqueibacterota > Zhuqueibacteria > Thermofontimicrobiales > Thiofontviventaceae > JAZBPW01. The sequence continues at coordinate 16,702 of JAZBPW010000121.1, forward strand.
TTGGATTTCAGTTTATTCTGCATCGTCATGAAGTCGAGAATCCCGTGTTTCTGGGGGACCTGACCAGTCAGAATTGTCGTCCACACACTCGGTGATACCATTTTCTCATCTGACATTAAAATGCCGTGGGTGCCTTCGTCCATCAATCTTTTCATGTGGGGAAGTTTACCTTCAGAAACCAGCGGGTGAATGATCTTCCATGTCGCTCCGTCCAGTCCTATCATTACTGTTTTTCTGTTCATGTTGATCTACCTTTATCTATCATGTGTTCAATTTATTGAAGCGATGCCCGGGTTCAATGGCGGCATGCCGGAAAAAGGAACTGCTTCCTGAACCGGTGTCAACTCTTGTCGCTTTTTCATCCTCATTATTTTTTGTTGCCTGATCATTCTCTTCTCTATGCCAAGCAGACTGATGATCATCCCCCCAATAATCCACAATTGACTGCTGACAAGGGGGGTAATGGCGTAATCCGGTCCGGGATAAGAGGCAATGAGCAGCGCCAGCATGGTTGTGAAAAATCCGGCCCCCATCGACGATACATAGGGATTTTTTGATTTCATGGTTTTGTTCGCCGTAATCAGAAAACCGAACATATACAGAACGAACATTATGAATCCGGGATATCCGGTCTCTGACGCCATCAGCAGATAGAGATTATGCGTAAAGATTATCGATGAGTAAAATCTCACATTCGAGACACCAACTCCCCAGACCGGATTTTTTCGCAGTTGTATCCAGGCATCTGTATTGTAACTTGACCTCGAAAGCGCTTTTCTATCAACGGCATTCTTCCCTGTGAACAATCTGTCGTACATTCTCGGCCCATATTTTGTCAATGGAACAGACGATAGTACGAGAAATATCAGAATAACACGGACCACGACTTTTCTCATTTTCTTTGATCCCCGTCTGAAGAAATCCAATCCTATCGTAAATACCATGGCCGCAGCGAGCCCAAGCCAGGATCCTCTATTTTGTGTCAGAAGCAGCGTAAATGTCGACAAGCCGAGCAGGACGAGATAGATTGATCCCATTTTTGTATTTTTCACCCTGAACATGATGATGACCTGTCTGAACAAAATCGGTATGATGATAAGCTGATACATACCATACGCATTGGGATGCATAAAAGTCGCTCGCGGTCGCCACCACATAAATGAACGGATACCGCTGTCGATGAAACCGATTTCGAACATACGTATTTTATATTGCAATAGTGCCAGAACGCATGTGTAAAATAATCCAATGAATGCACTCTTCAGGGCAAAATCAAGATCAGATTGCTTTTTGATCAATTTCGTTATCGCCAGAAGATAAATGAGATTCCAGAGCATCGTCACCGGACCATCTCCCATTGCAATCGCCGGATTATAGGCCTGTAATCCGGAAATGAAGGTCCATACAATGAGAAAGACGAACGGTATAACAATCAGCTGAGGTATTTTATTAGCATATCGTTTCGATCCCTTCATGCCCATGAGAAACGCGCCGAGTAAAAAGATGTATGTCAGTCGGAAATCGAATCGGATGGCTGCCACCCAGATACCGCCGGACCATGGCGCCGAGATTATAGCCGCCGACAATAATACCTGCTCCGGTTTTTTGAGTTTCAAAACCAGACTCGAATTTGCAAGCGCAAATACAGTGAAAAATATGAGTCCGACAAACCCTCTTAACATACTTCTCTCTCTGCTGTTTTTCCTGAAGTGATCTTATCAAAAATCAATTTCAAACGATTGTAATGCATTTCGGCACTGTGATGGTGTTCGACATGGACTCGGGCATTCTTGCCCATGCGGATAGCTTCACTTACATTTTTTAACAGATATTCAAGTTTCGATCTCAGATCGTCTACATTCCCGGATTCGAAGAGCAGACCGGTACGGCCATCTTCGACCTGTTCCTGCATGCTACCCAATCGAGAGGCAATGACCGGAGTTCCCAATGCGAAACTTTCATATATATTGTTTGGCGTATTTTCATACCAGATCGACGGACATATGGTAAAAAGTGCCTTGCGAACAATCCGTTTTATCTCAGGCAATGACTGATATCCGACAAATTCTATATTTCTATTTGAATAGTTTTCAATTAATTTCATGACTCTGGCGCCCTCTGGATTTTCATAATTGCCGACAAGGATCAATTTCTTTTTGGTATCGATTCTGTGAAACGCTTTGATCAAATCCGGCACACCTTTTTCAATAGCAATCCTGCCAAAATAGACGATGTAATCCTCCGGCTCGAATGATGGCTCAAACGCATCGGTATTGAGAAAGCTGGGAACATGCATGACCCTGCTTTCGGGATATCCTTTCTCAAGCATCTTACTTCGAAGGAACAAGGACGGCACAATAAAATAATCGACTTTGTCGAATGTACCCTTCACATTATGGAACCACAATGAAGCCGTTCTCAGACTACTGGCCGCCAGGGATCCCTGAACGCATCGATGTTTTATCGCGCAGAACAGTGAATCCATGCACTCTTCGCACGGTTCGTTTTCTCTCAGGAAATGTTCCGCCGGACACATGAGCTGATAATTCGACATCCTGCAAACAATCGGGATATCATATTTTTTCGCTGCATCTATCAGGCTATATGAAAGCACCGTATGTATCTGCAATGTCTGTATGATGTCCGGTCGCTCATCGCGGATAAGCTTTTCCAGTTTTCTCTTTGCCTCGACTGAATATATGGCATTTGAGGCCGCGCGTAATTTTTGAGGAATCGACAGATCCATTTCGCTGTAATAGACCTGGTCCGGTTTTCCGGGAGGTTTCACAAAATATTCGCTGAAACGGGTTTCCCGGTTCTGAGAATAATCCACACTGAACGGTATAACATCATGTCCTCTGCTCTCTAAAAGATTTGACAGTGAGAACATGTATCTTTCAGGACCGCCTGTAATAAAATATCTATAATTACAGATGACTATTTTCATAAATTACGCTTCATTTATTCTGGTCACTCCGGGACGGCGCATCCATGAATTTACAACACCACTTTTCGAATATAAGCAAAGCCCATATCTGAAAACTAAGATCTTTTTCCTTTTTCTGATGTGTTTCGAGAATCTCTTCCACATACTTTGAATTAAAGAGCCCTCGCTGCGTGCTCCTTGTCCCCAACAAAATATCTTTGGCCATGCTTGAAAGATCTTTCCGGAACCACCTGTTCAAAGGGACATCGAATCCCTGCTTCTTTCTGTAGAGAATATCCTGTGGCAACAGGTGTGACATTGTCTTTTTCAATATAGCCTTCGTCTCCATACCCTCAACCTTCAAGTGAGAAGGAATGGTCGCGACGAACTCAGCAAGTTTATGATCAAGAAACGGGACACGGGCTTCCAGAGAATTCGCCATACTCATTCTATCTACCTTCATCAGCATATCATTGGGCAGATAGAGATGTGTATCCAGATACAGCAACTTATTGATCGCATTTTCATCATCTGGAAAGCGAAGCATGTTCAACAATCTTTCATCGATCGCCATTTCGCCGTTCATTCTATGCGCCAGGTCTTGTGAATACAACGCCTCTTTCGCATTGTCATCAAAAAGCTGATGCCGGCTGAAGAATCTCGCCTCAGGTGGTATCCCGATACGATCCAGATTCCTCAACAATCTTTCTTTCTGATAATTGAGTTCTGCAAAAGGTGTTCTTGGAAAAACCTTTAGCAGATTCCTCAAAATGCCATCCCTGAAGAACGCAGGCATTCTGGCGATTCTGTTGAGAAGCGATTCTCCCCGATAATGCGGATAACCACCAAACATCTCATCACCACCATCGCCGGTCAATACAACGGTGACGTTTTCCCTGGCGACTTTTGATATGAAATATGTCGGTATCGCCGACGGATCGGCAAAGGGCTCATCCAGATACCAGACCAGATCATCGATAATATCCGTGGCATCAGGTGTAATCCTGTACTCATGATGATCCGTTTCGAAAAGCTGCGCCACTTTTCTGGCATAGGGTGATTCATCGAATTCCTTGAAATCGAATCCGACGGAGAAAGTCTTCACCGCCCTGTTGCTCACCTGACTCATCAAGGCAACGACAGCGCTCGAATCAACGCCACCGCTCAGGAATGCACCCAGCGGGACATCACTGATCAAACGGATCTTCACCGATTCCTTCAGCAGCTCGAACAACTGTTGTTGATAATCCGATGCAGAACCGGGGACGCTGTCAGATTTGATTTCAAAATGCCAGTACTGCGTCAAGTCGATTTTGCCATTCTGATATATCAGATACTCTCCCGGAAGCAACTTTTTTACATTTTGGAATATGCTGTCTGGTGCCAGTGTATTCATGAATGAAAAATATGAGTTCAGGGCAAACAGGTCGAATTCACGTTTCAGGCTGCTATCCTGTAAAAGAGATTTCAGCTCTGATCCGAACAAAAATTTATCGTCATCCAGGGCATAATATACCGGTTTAATGCCAAACCGGTCTCTGGCAAGCATCAACCGTTCTCTTTTCGCGTCATATATCGCAAAACCGAACATCCCTCTCAGATCATTGACACATGCGCCTCCCTTCTCCTCGTATAGATGGACGATCACCTCGGTATCCGTCTTTGTTCTGAATGTATGGCCCAATCCGATCAGCTGTTCGCGCAGCTCCGGAAAATTATAAATCTCGCCATTGAGTACTACGGCAACTGTACCATCCTCATTATAGATCGGCTGTTTACCGGTAGATAGATCGATGATGCTCAAGCGCCGCATTGCCATCCCGACATTCCTGTGATAGAAATATCCATCATCATCGGGCCCTCTGTGTTCTATTACATCGCACATTCTTTTCACGAGCGCCTTGTCGATCGGCTTTTGAACATCGATATTTATTTTACCGCAGATACCGCACATAGTCTATCCTAAATAATTCCTGTGCCATATTTCAAAACTTAATAATCCCCACAAATGCTCACTCAGGTTTTTTCTCCCTTCCTTGTGAATTCCAATGGTCTTTCTCAGCCCCTCTTCTTTAAAATAGTTCTTTACGCGACTATCATCTGATAACAGCATCTTTTTCACATAAGGTTCCAGCTCATCTTTGAACCAGACAGCAAGCGGAGGTTCAAACCCGTGTTTCTGTTTTCTGTGAATCTCTTTCGGCAGTTTATCTCCCATGGCCCTGTGAAGCAGGTATTTAGTTTTGAATCCCTTCACTTTCAAAGAAGGGGGAACGCGCATGGCGAACTCTATCAGCTTGTGATCCAGATACGGACTTCTGGCCATCAACTGATTGGCAGTTGAAGTCCGTTCCGTCTTCGCCAGTACGGTGTTCACGAAGCGGAATCGCACGTCTGTGTAATTCACTCTGCTGAGTATATTTTTCCCGACTGTTCTGCTGAAGAAATCCTCGATTAGAGAAATATTCGATGCTTCAACCCGGGTTTTTGTGTTGTCGTTATACAGCCTGTCCTTTTCTTCCCTTCGTGCCCACGATATTTTTCTTTTATATCGTTCCTCCAGCGGCAGCACCGCGTCGCGTGTCACCTTTTCAAGTCTTTCAAAATGATACGCATACTTGTCGGGCACCATCCTACCTGCCAACGAAATCATCTGTGGAATCGCATGTGCAGATAGAAAACCTGGTAACTTCCGGTACTTTTCACTATGGATCATGCCGGGATAGGTTGTATATCCTGCCAGTAGCTCATCACCACCATCTCCAGTGAATACGGCTGACACATGTTCACGCGTCTGCTTCGCCAGGTAATAACTCGGAAGTGCTGATGAATCACCAAACGGCTGATCAAAAAAACGGACAATCCGTGGTAATAACTCCTCAACACTCTCTTTTTCAACCACAAACTCATGATGATCTGTATGACAAAAACCAGCGACAATCCTCTGAAAGTAGCTTTCGTCAAAACCCTTTTCTTTGAAAGCAATGGAAAATGTTTTGAGTGGTTCATTCATCATCTTGCTGACCAATGAAACCACAGAGCTGGAATCCATGCCACCGCTCAGATAAGAACCGAGGGAAAGGTCTCCGAACCGCCTTATCTTGATCGCATCCTCCAGATGGTACAGAAGTCCTTCGGCATATTCCTCAACGCTCTTGATTTTTTCTTCCTGATATGAGTAATCCCAATACTGCCTGACTGAAAGCTTTTTATTCTCATAGACCAGGTAGCACGCTGATTGAAGCTTGAATATGTCTTTATAAATCGTGAATGGTTCAGGGATGAGTCTGTATGTCAAAAAATTATCCAGCGCCTGATAATTCAGCTCTCTGGAAATATTCCCATTGCTCAGAATCGCTTTCATCTCCGATGCGAAAATGAAAGCATTTCCCTGCCGGATATAAAACAGAGGACGACTCCCCATTCGGTCCCGATATAATAGCAGTTTACGTTTTACACTGTCCCAAATGGCAAAGACAAAAGAGCCCCTTATTTTTTCGACACATTTTTCGCCATTGTCTTCGTAAAGATGGACGATCACTTCCTCGTCTGTACTGCTATGAAACTTGTGGCCCTTGCGCTGCAGCTCTTCCCGTAGTTCAGCAAAGTTATAAATCTCACAATCGCCGAAAACATGAATATTTCCACGTTCATTAGAGACTGGTTTTTTATGAACAGGAAGATTGAATTTTTTCGATATCATCTCAACAAAACCGTTGTCAGCATCATTAAAATGGATACCACCGTCCTGACCACGATGCGCCAGGGTGCGCCCCATCTCAGTGAGGACCTCATCCAATCGTTCCTTTTCCAGACCGCTATTGATCACTCCGCATATTCCGCTCATAATTGAATTCCATTCCTCATCGTAATCATCCGAGATATCCCAAAGCTTCTAAACGCTTACGAACCGCCTCATCGAAGTTCGCCTCGCTCCCATCTATTTCTGCCGCGGTGAATGACGCACGCCATTCCGAAATCTTCGACTCGAGATCTTCGGCGATCTTTGCATTACGCTCGATGATGTTGTGATTCTCTCCCGGATCTTTTTCCAGGTCGAATAGTTCGGATTCATAGTTCTGTGATAAAATCAACTTGTGCTTCTTTGTCCTGATCGCTATTTTCCGGTCTCTCTCAAACTTTTGAAGATGTCCCAAATCCCTGTCCGGATAGCTGTTCTTCAAGCCGATCAGATCCTGGTATCGTTCAGAGATCGAAAAAGTTCTATGCTTCGTCTCATTGCCGAAAGGTGGAAGGGGTAAGCCCTGACTTTCTTTGAGCGATTCATCCGGCAATTCGAGCATTTTTCCTACAGTCGGAAAAATGTCGAGTGTTTGCACGATGGAATCATCACGTATTCCCGGATCGATTCGATCCGGATATCTGATAATCAAAGGCACTCTGATCAGCGAATCGTACAGCACATAATAATGATCGAAATGTCCGTGATCTCCCAGGCTTTCGCCATGATCCGATGTAATGATAAACAGCGTGTCATCGAGGATTCCACTTGTTTTCAGCTCATCGTACAGATCCTTGATCCGATGATCCATATACGCGAGGGAGCAATCATAGAGCGCCTTAGACATCTCAAACTCCTTGGGTCCCATCTCGACCTCTCCGGCATAAAAGGCTTTCGGATTTTGATTCACACGGCTTGCCTCTTCATAGGACACATCATCCGGAAGGAACATCGTATTGAATGGCGCCGGTATTGAGTAAGGCAAATGAAGCTGAGAATAATGAACAAACATAAAGAAGGGATCTCCGGATGCATTACGCCGAATCCATTTGCATACCGCGCGATTGATCTCAAATGTCCAGGAGTCCCTGCCATTGAGTCGCATATTATTGATGAATCTTCGGATCTTGCGTTGAAGTCCTGTGTAATGAATATCATAAAATTCTGAAAACCCGTTTGTCAAACCCGTTGCGTCGCTGATCCAGTCATTGCGGCAAAATCCCGCTGTCTTATAACCAGCGGATTTCAATGCGGCCGGCATGGTTGGGAGGGATCCTTTGAAAACCTGATTTTCATTGTGCACCCCATGTTTCGAAACATAAGTCCCGGTGAAAAGCGACGTATGTGACGGCAAGGTCCAGCCCGCCGTGCTGATTGCATTCTCAAAGACAATTCCCTCATTGGCGATCCTGTCGATATTGGGTGTGGTAATGCGCTCATGACCATAACATGAAAAATGATCGGGTCTGGCAGCATCTATAAGAACGATTATGATATTGGGTTTTTTCATGTGCTCCTCTGACAAATCATAGCTTTCTGGCAATGAACTCATCGTATAGTTCTTCAAATTGACGTATCTGTTTTTCAAGTGAAAAATGTGTCTCAACCCGTTTTCGACTTGCGTTTCCCATACGGCGCATCAGGTCCGGAGACGCGATCAGATGATTGATCCGTTCTGTCAGTGCTTCCGGCTTTTTAGGTGGAACAATATACCCGCATTCTCCATCCTCCACCGCCTCGGCGGTTCCGTCAACACCGGTTGCAACGACTGGTCTGGCGCATGCCATGGCTTCGAGTACCACGTTGGGTAGCCCTTCATACAGCGAGGGCAATACGAATACATCGAATAGATTTAACAGGTCAACGACATCTTTACGAAATCCCAACAAATGGAAATTCCGCTCGAGTCCATGCTTTTTAATCTGCATCTCCATATCTTTCCGGTTCGGCCCGTCCCCCACGAATACAAAGTGCGCGTTTGGAAATTTATCCACAATGCCGGGCGCGGCGTCGATCAGATATGTATGTCCTTTCTGATCCGTATATCGGGCGACAGTACCGAGAACCAGATCGCTGTCTTGAAGCCCGATATCTTTACGCTTCAGGTTGTCCGAATGCGCGTATTTTTCGAGGTCGATTCCATAGTGAATTGTCCGGGCCTTCTCACCCGGCACACCTCTCTCGTCCATCACCTGCTTTCGAATTGCATCGGACACAGCCACAACGGCATCGATCTTTCTCATCGCCATCTTGTATGATAGCAGATGCCTTGTACGGTAGGGATGGCTCACTGCTTCCCAGGAAATAACGACAGGAACATTCGCCATAGCGGCGGCATACGCTCCAATCACATCGGCATAAAAGAGCGTTGTCTGTACCAGATCGATATTCTTCTCTTTCATCAATCGCGCCACTTTGAACACAAGCGACAAATCAAAGCTGAATTTCTTATCGAATACAACGACGTCATCTCCCAACTTTTCGAAATCCTGCTGCAATGGCCCTCCCTGGCCCACACTGCAGACAGTGATGTTGTATCGGTCCCGGTCCAAATTCTCAACCAACTCAAGCAGTTTCATCTCACCACCGCCAATTGCGAAGCCATTGACCATCTGAAGCATATTTATCTTGCGTCTCTGCATTCGACAATCCTTCTTGTTTTATTTAATTCTTTCTCTGTTCATTCAGATTCACCAGAAAACGTCCCATGGCCAGATAGTCGAGATGTCCCTGCATAAATGAGCGAACGGCATCTCTGGGACTACAGACAATGGGTTCTTCGTGCATATTAAAACTCGTATTGATGATCGATGGAATCCCGGTTAATTTAAAATACTCCTCGAGAATTCTGAAATAGCCTGGATTCTGCTCTTTCGAAATCAACTGCGGCCTCGCCGTGCCGTCCACGTGTACAGTCGCGGGCGACGCTTTTTTCATGTAATCGGTGCAATCGAAAGTGATTGTCATGAAGCGGGCCGTATATTCTGCACCACTCAGATTTTGATAACACTCATGCGCATGGTCGCTCAGCGTGACCGGAGCAAATGGCATGAATTCCGTTCGTTTAAGTTTCTTGTTAAGCCAATCGTTGACCGTTGGGTCCTCCGCTGTGTACAGTATCGATCGATTGCCGAGCGCCCTGGGACCGAATTCCATCCTGCCGTCGAAGCGCGCCACAACTTTTTTATCCATGAGCAATTTGGCAATTTTCTTTTCAATGTCACGCTCATACGTATAAGTCAAATGCTGTTCATCCAATGCCTCTTCCATCTCTCTGTCTGAAAATGCCGGACCGAAATAGACATCCTGCAGACAGTTCCGACTCCCTCCGTTGTCACAGATATCGAAATTCAGCGCCGCACCAGCCGAGATACCACCATCGGACATGTTTGGAAAAACATAGATGCTTTTTATTCCGTCCACCTCGAACACTCGCTGATTGAGCTTCACATTTGCAAAACTCCCTCCGACGAGCAGTAGATTCTCAATGTGATATTTATTGAAGCAGTTTCGAACCAGTTCAACAAACACTTCTTCAAACCGTCTCTGAAAAACAGCCGCCAAATCCTCTCTGGAATATTTTTCCTTCAATCTCTTCATCATACAATTCTTGAAGACCGGCATTTTATGGTGCCACATTTTTCCGATCATGTATGGTGCGATTATTTTCAGACCATCGCAGACAAACATATCCTTTATCTCATCGTATGCCGGGCTTTCCGCGTCTCCGTACGCCGCCAAACCAACAATCTTGCCTTCATGCCTGTTGGCTCTGAATCCCATCCATTTCGTGATGCTGGCGTAGTAATGGCCCGGAGAGTGGGGAAAGAAGCTCCGCGATACGACTTTTACTTTTTCCCCCTGCGCGATACTGACCATGACACACGCAAAATCGCCCCAGTAATCCGATGATATGATCAACGCCTTGTCGTGTTCGCACGTAAAATAAGGCGCCGAGGCGTGCGCCAGATGGTGCTCAACACGATGAAAACGTGCCCCGGGAAACAGACTCTTAAGACGGCGGTAATCCATATAGTGATCGAGTCCGACTCTCAGATATGCCTTTGAAACGATGTACGAAGACATGAACATCTGCTTGAATGCGTCCGGAACACCCGGAAATCGCGATCCGCCCTTCATAAAAAGACTGGTCGGATATTTCAGGATCACATTCTTGAAGAAATCCTCTAACTTGCTGATTTCGGGAATGATCACATGTTCAATATCTGCCGCCGAAAGTCCTGCGATCTTTAAGACTGACTCAATTGAACGATGTGGAAATCCATCCTGATTCTTTACCCGGCTGAATCGTTCCTCATTAACAGCCGCCAGAACTTTGCCATCATGTACAATGGTCGCGCCGGCTTCATGCTCAGAGCTAAAAGACAAAACTGCCATAATGTCACCTCCCCCGATTTGGGAAAACTACACATTGCCTAATTTCTCAGGCTGATTGTTTTTATTCGGGTATATTTTTAAAGGATAAACACCTACAGCGGTATGATTCGCAGGGACGTCTTTAGTCACTACTGCATTCGCTCCGATATTCGCATTATCTCCGATTTTCACATTCCCAAGTACTTTGCAACCGATTCCAAAGAACACATTATTTCCGATCTCAGGTAAACCGCCCTTACGTCCTGCGATGAAAACACTTGGCGCCAAAACACATGATTCGCCCATCTTGACGCGAGAAATAAGTACACCTGTAAATGAATGTATCGCGAGGCCTTTGCCGATCTCGGCCTCCTTACTGATATCAATTCCTGATGACATATGCACTGCAACATGCAAAAAATAGTGAAGGATTAAAAGTATATGCCGAATCACCGGCACTCTCATTTTATGGGCATAATGACCGAGCCGGTACGTCAAAACCGCATGGGTTCCGGCATCGAAGACCAACTGTATCTTTCCCTTCCATGTGGGTGTCGTATTCCATTTTGCCAGAGCGTCGATATCGGCCTTTACATTTTCAAACATTCGTCCTTCCAATCCTCATTTAGAAAACTTTTCACACATTCGCGACAGCTGCTCGCCGCGCTTCTTCCACGTATGGTTTTTCAATATTTCTGATCGCGCTGCGACACCAACCTTTTCCCGCAGTTGATTATCTTCCACCAGCTCACAGATTACCTCACTAATTTTTTCAATATGATTCGGCGTCGTCAAAAAGCCGGTGACGCGGTCATCAATAATTTCAGCGATCTGTCCGATCCTGCTGGAAACCACCGGCTTGCCGCATGACATATACTCATATATTTTCACCGGCGAATAGTAGAAAAAGTCCATCTCCGGATATGGGGCCAGCACAATATCCATGGCAGAAATATATGCAGGCACCTCATCATGCGGCACATGGCCCGTTAGAATCACCCGGTCATTCAGATTGTTATCAGCAATGAATTTTTTCAGGTAACCCTCCAGGGGGCCGCCCTGCCCGACGAGCAAAAATTTAACATGCCCGTATTTCCCGGTGATGCTCTGGATGATGGACGTGAGATTTTCGATTCCATGCCAGAAAATAAAGGATCCGACAAATCCGACAACAGTCGAATCATGAAGCCCATACTTCTCATCGATCTTTGTACTGGGGACCTCTGGACTGAAGCGATCAGGATCAGCGCCATTGGGTATGACCTCGATGAAACTGTCTTCTATACCGCGATCGACAAAATGCTGCTTGATCTGATTCGATACTGTAAATCCGGCGACTCCGGATCTGACGAACTTCAGCTCCATCCATCTCAACATTGATTTGGACATCTTGTAGTGTGTCTGATATTTTATCTTCTCATACGATCTTGGACTGTCGATCTCAATTAAAAACGGGATATCAAACTTTTTAGCCAACACCACAGGAGAATAGACATGCACATCCAGCCTGGCTATGATCATATCCGGATTTTCGGATCGAATGATCTCTTTCTCTCTCGGTATCGACTTAACATTCTTTAAAAATTGATTCGGTTCATGCAGATATCTACCAAGATACTTTTTTACGACATCTCGATGGCTTGAATTCGATGGTCCACTTTCGAAATTTTTGCGAGCGAGGTCATCTCTCATCCAATAGTCTTTCACCTCATGGCCGCATGATGACAGCGCTTTCAGTAATTCGAGCGCCTTGATCGTCGAACCGATCGACGCACCCCATAAATCCCACATATAATTAAAATATACAATTTTCATTTAGTATCGCCTTTTTACGAGTCTCCAATTCTGACAAAAACTATGCCATAAGTGTGATATTTCATCCCAGGTATCCGAGACTTTTCAACCGCTGTTCGAGATCATCGGTCATGCTGTGATCTTCCGTTTCCTCTTTTGAGCGATTCTCTCCAGTCTCATAGGTATCGATGTATTGAACCGGATTTTTCGCAATGTAGTCCTCACTGATCGCCCCCTCAATGATCTTTCCATCCATATCCTTTGCTAACGGCAGATCTTTGAGGTACAAAATCGTCGGAACGACATCCAGCACACTTCCTTCATCGAGTTTATGCCCCTGCTTGATATTTTTACCGGCAAACAGGACAATACCGAGAGGCTCGTGCTCGCCTGTAATATCCGGCCTGCTAATGAATATATTCTGCACATCGATGATTTTGCCGTTGACCTTCAGCTTCCGCTTCATGAACGTTTCCGCTTCGCCTGGATTCATCAAAACCAGATCCTGCAATTTAATCACGATCTCTTTATCATTGTTCTTGCTCACTTCGAAAAGCTTCTTTTTTTCATCCTGAAGTGTAATGTTCTCAATCACTGTTTTAATCTGATCCAGCTTGTCTGACTTATCAGCATCATCAATCTGTATAAAATAGCTGAATCCGAGCGACACGCAATGGGCGGCACCACCAAGACCCAACAGTTCAAGGAATTCCTTGCTCTTAATCTTCAAGGAAGCGTATATCTCTTTTACTGGACCGAAACCGTGATCGGATAGCACACAAATTAGGTCATCGTCATTCAGCGTCTTATATACATCCCCAATGAAACGATCGATTTTATCGTACATGTCCCACATCACATTGCCATAGCGCTTGATATCTTTTTCAGACACCTTGTTACCGGTTCTCTGTTCGAAATCTTCCGGCTCCATGAAATGCCAGTACTTGTGTCCCAGCTGGTCCGGCTGTGGTATGATGATGGCGGAAAAGTCGGATGGATCTTTTTTCATGATCTTCAGAAAGACATCTGTGTGAATATGGTATTTCAATACCATCAATTTATGAAAAGATTCCAGTTCACTGTAATTATTGATCTTGCGTCCAATCATAAAAGTGAGCGCTTTGAACATAGTCCTCAACTTCAATCCATTTCGCCATGCATTCAACGCCTGTTTGATATAGTATATCAATCCTACATTATTGTAAGATTCCTGTATTTTCATCTTTTGCGTAATTTCGATATCTTTGATGAATGCATATTTTTCCGGTACTGTTCGAGAATCCCTTGCCAGAAATCCCGGCACCATCACATTCTTGAAATCTTCAGGCGGTGGCCAGGTGAGATACCAGTAAAATACAGTCGCTGTATCACCGTATCGTTCAAAAAGAATATCCCAGATTCGTTTGGCATTGAGATCCTTAATGGTGTTATAAAAATCAAAGATGCCGTGCTTCTCCTCCACTTTTCCGGTGGCGATACTGGTCCAGACGCGGGGTGATACCGCGTATTCCAGGGAGCGCAAGTTTCCGTAACTTCCACGCTTCATCATTCTACTGAAATTCGGAAGCCTGCCTGCTTCCATCATTTTATCGATGATACGCCAGGTAGCACCATCCAACCCAAGTAGCACAACTCGTGACTTTGGCTTATCACTCATGATTATTTTCCTCATTCACGTTTATTTCATAAATCAAAGTACGCAGTCCGTTTTTTTCCTCTTTTTCATACACCAACTCCAATGAAGAAGGAACATCCCGCTTGTCAAAAAGATGTGAAATCAACGGCGCTTTATGTCTATATCTGTCGTTCAACACCAGATATTTTACATCCCTGTGTGTCATATACTCCATTACCCGGTCAATCTCGTTTAACGGAATTTCCACCGACTCTTTAATGTTGTAATTGCCCGCATAAAAACTCACCGCGTGATTATACGCCATCACGACAGGTATTTCGTCGCTGTTCTGTTTAAGCCACTTTCCCGCCTTCTTCTGCTCGATACAGGGCGCCCATTCATCGGTGGAAAACGTGTTCTTGCGCATTCGTTTTCCGAACTCGGGAATGATCGATGACACCAATATCATCAGGATAGCGAGTGAAACGCCCCCAATTCTTATTAGGCCCGCACGACTACCAATGGAAAAGTAATTTCCGATACTACCCTCAAACCATTTTGAGAACACATCGATTCCAGAAACCAAAAAGATGAAGATTAACGGAAGCAGCGGAATGAAATACCTCAATGTCACATGAAAAACCGGTACAACACCGAACCAGAAAAACACGATGAATGCGAGTATATACAGATTGACATGTAATTGTTCTTTTTTCCACGGGATGGCGAACAATCCGAGGGACAATAACAATATCAGTGGCAGAGGCATCAATTTTGGCAATGCTTCGGAAAACAGATTGTAAATATTTTCCGAATATTTTTTGGCGATATCTTTGACAGAGACTTTTATTGGCGCGCTGCCTTCTGATTTGATGCTTTTATTGAAAGTGCCGAGATGATAGATCTCATCTTGTTTCAGAGTTTTATTATCTTCCGAAAGCACATGGAACGGATGAACGGCTTTGGCGCCTTTCTTCATTACGAAAGAGCTGCCCTGCTGATTGGCGGCACCTTTAGCGCTGATCGTCCACTGGCCCGTAGCCTGATGCAGGTAGATAATGTAGGGCAAGGATGTTACCACGAACATCAGGAATGTCAAAATCAGTATCGAACCATAAGATTTCCATTGCAGCCTTTTGATAATATGGAACAGGACAATGGCCAGTAGTATAATCACAAACACAATCAGCAAGCCGATTCCCTCAGGCCGGGTCAGGTACGCGAATCCGAAAAGTATGCCAAGCCATATCGAGCGCATAACGGACTTAGACTTTAAAATCGACCAACCAAGCACGATTGATGAAATCGAGATTAGACTGTAGAGAGAATCCGCTTCTGCCTTTGCTGAAAAGTATGCGGAAAAACTGAAAAGAGCAGTTAAAATAATCGTGCCAAAGGCAATTTTCTTGCTGTAATATTGCCTGGTAAAAAAGAATAGCGGCAGCAATACAAAAGTCGCGCTCAGAACAGAGACCATCCGTCCGGCTGTTTCATAATCAGGAATAATATAAGAAAACAACGCCGTCACCAGCGGGTAAAACGGAGACCAGTATGTATGCAGAACATGGTTCAGTCCATAGATATTCCCACTGGCCGCCAGTTTCAGATAATTCACTTCATCGAATCCAATTGCACCGAATCGCAAAGCCAGTAACATTCTGAACGCAAATGCAACGATCAATATGATTGCCAGATATATCCAGTCATTTCTTTTCATACCATTATCCATCATTTACCTGCTTGTAGAATGCAGGTTAGTTGTTCTGTTTAGCCTGTGAAACAGCTTTTCGTAAGCATCTGTGATCAAATCCCATGTGTATGCCTCTTTGATCCTGTTCACAGCCTTCTTCTGATATTCTGCCACGATATCCGGATGATCGACCAAATACTGTAACTGCTTCTGAAGGTCATCTGCATCGCTCTTCTTGAAATATATTCCGGCGTCTTTCAGAACCTCGAGGTGCTCCGGAACCTCATTGGCGAGAACACAATTGCCATACCCCATGGCTTCGAGCAATGCGGGATGCGTTCCGCCGACTTCCGTGGCCTGAATATAGCAATATGCGTTCGATTGAAACTGGCGGTACCCATCGCCGAAGACATACCCGGTAAATATGATCCTCGGATCCCGCGTCTTTTTGAGATTCTGAATATATTGCGTATTGTAGGGAGCATCGCCGACTACCACGAGCGTCAAGTCAGTCTTCACTCTCTCGAACGCATCCACAACGATATGCGCGTTATTCTCCGGTTCAAGGCGACTCACATACAGGATGTATTTGCCTGATTCTAAATTGTACTTTTTCAGTATTTCATCCCCTGCTGCCTTTTCAGTCGGCGCACCATAGGGTATAAAAGTTGAGTCTGCATTGAATCGCGTACGATAATATTTCTCAATGAATGTTGAATCCGTAACAATATGATTCGGGAAAATGGTCGCCAGACATTCAGAGATCCTGTAAAACCATTGCCCGAGTATATTCCATTTACTCCTCTGCCACTCAAGCCCATCGACATTCAACGCGACTTTCTTGCCGCTAAGCCGGGGTATGAAAGAAAAAACACTGTTCGCGCTATTGCATATCAGCACGACATCGAACTTTCTGGACAGAGAGTGCATCACGCAGAGCGCCGTGTGTGCCACGGTGTCGAAATATTTGTGGCTGATCGTTGGAAGCACAACCAGTTCGACACCCTTGTAGTACTTATCCTTGTGTTCAATGATGTTCGAGCGGCCGTATACGGTTACGTCATGTCCTTTTTCAACCAGTCTTATGGACAACTCTTCCGCAAAAGTTTCAAAGCCTCCGTAGTTCGCCGGAATACCGCGGATACCCATGATTGCTATATTCATATTCCTAACTTCTTTCCCGATAATTGATCATTTTAGTGATTCCATCCCGTATATCAATTCGTGGATTCCAGTTCAACATCTCCTTTGCCTTGCTGATATTGTAGCACGTATCAGGAATTTCAACCGCGCGTTTTTCCCCTGAATAATGCACTTGGATGCTTTCAGAGAAGTGTGAAACGACCATTTTGACTATCTCGCTGACAGAATAGCTCTCGCCAGAACCGATATTGAATATTTCAAAATTTACCCCAATATCTGTCAACCCTTTGATATAGGCTGATATCACATCATCCACGTAAACGAAGTCTCTTTTCGGTGTGGAATCCATTAGATTTATTTTACCGGCTTGTGCCTGCTCCACAATTTTAGGTATCAAGAAATTGAGATTTTGACCATGGCCGTAGACATTTGACTGTCTGAAAATCATCACGGGTACTCCGAAATCTCTGTAATAACCTTTGCATAGATCTTCACACATAATCTTGGACAATGCATAGGGATTTATTGCATTCACCGGATGATCCTCGTCTATTGGAAGATACTGCGGTACGCCATATACATATGAGCTTGCCAGGATCATCCGCGCCTCATGAAGTCTGCACAGTTCCAGCGCATTGAGTGTGCTTATCAAATTATCATGATAAAACGCCCTCGGTTCTGCATAAGATGCCGGCACAAATGTCTTTCCAGCCAGATGGAACAGAACATCGAACCGTTCAGTCTGACGGACTTGATCCCATTTTGTTAGATCAACGCCCTCTGTGATATCCAGCTTGATAACAGAAGTCCCTTTCGATTCCAGATGCTTCACAAAATATGATCCGATAAAGCCGGAACTGCCGGTAACGGCAATCGTTATGTCATTATCTGCACACATCGACCTGTCAATCCACCTCGATATTAAAGCAATAATGGTAGTCCGCATTCTCCTTGTCATTGGCAATGGCCATGTAGACGTGATACATACCTTTGGCCGCATCATCCGGGATTTCCCAATAGACCTCATCCCGGATCAAATCAGTACCCTCCCAATCCCTGATCGGATGCAGGCCGAAAATGGGATCGTGCTCCTTTTCAAAGATCATATCTTCGTTCTGAAATTTTATATACATACGAAGGTCATCGGTGATCTGATCTTTCACAGACCAGTAAGTCGAGAAATGAATCGCCTTCTTCCAGATAATGGCGCCCAGTTTATCGGGCTGGATGAAATATCGAAGCATATTAAATTTTGAGTACCCTTTGCAATATATTCCAGGCGCAATCTCCTTGTTCAACACGATGCCGATATCTTCGTTGAGTGCGCGATGTAATCGTCTTATTCCGTCCGCATGATCAGCGCCCTTCCTGAACAGACAAACGCCATCTACAAATATGACGATTCCGTATGATGGATCTCTCATTATCTCACGAATGCGTTCATTGTCCGGCCAATACGATGGGAAGACAAAGCTTGTCCTGGTGATTATGCTGATTGAGCTCGCGTAAAAGTCATAGAGGATGTAATCGACCTCTCCGACATTGTCATCGAACACATATATTTCCCGTCTTTCAGCGACCTGGACGGCAAGTCCGTTTTCCGCGGAAACCGATGCATCGTCGGGAATTGAGCTGATCACATCTTTTATCACTTCGTGATGCTCTGTGATTTCCCACTTTCTGAAATCGAACACATTCGATTTAATGAAGAAGAAAAACAAGGAATAGAAAAGGATAACGTATGCGACGTAGCGTAACTTGATTCCTCTTCTTGCGATATATTCCGAGATATTCTTCAGCCCGTAGATCGCGGAGACAACGACAAATCCGGCGATGATAACACTATAGTAGTGCTCTACCTCATGCGTGTAGTAGTAACTGCTTAACAGATTGATCGCCAGGATAGGCGAGGCGATCAGCAGGTGCGTTGGACTGAGGAAGCTGATCAGAGCCATCGGCCCGAATAGATAAAAAAAGTATCTGATATTGTATTTTTTTGCCAGGAATTTGATCAGATAAAGTGGATCTGAACTTAAATTTTTCAGATGATCCCAGTGCGCTTCCGCGCCTTCCATGATCACGATGTCCGGCAATCCCAGCCATGCTCTGATTGTCATTCTCTTGTACCAGATGAAGAACCACGCCAGACTCACGACTGCGATGATCAAACCCTTTTTTTTGTCTTTCATGATAAAGAACGTATAGAGTCCCATCATGAACAGAACCAGCGCGGCGTCTTCTCTGCTGAGCAGCGCAAGCACACCGAAAATGATAAAATGGACAAATCTTTTACTCTGGAGATAATAAAACGAGAACAGAAGAAATGTAGCGGCAAAGGTCACTCCATGGACATCACACAAATTTGCATTCTGAATTGCCGGATGAAGCAGATATCCTGCCGCGAAGATCAGGGCGACTTTCGAATCGTTCAGCTTTTCCTTTGCCAGCCAGTAAACCGGCAGGGCTCCGAGCGCGATTACGATCGTCTGTATGATCAGGATGGTATACGGACTCGGGAAAATCTTATAAATCAACGCAACCGGCAGGTATATAAACTCCCAATGCGCCATCCAGAACCGCATCATGGGGTATCCCATATTGATGCTCTCCTGCAGGATCCAGCCCTTGCTCGTATTCCAGATCGTCTGTATCATGATACCAAGGTCATACACCGATGCCGCAAAGCTTTCATACTTCAATATGCTGAGGAATGAGAAGGCAATGATATAAATTCCAATGCCATACCACAGCCAATGGGATGTTATATTACTGTTTTGCGATTCTTTCGCGTTCTGATGTTTTCTCTGAAATAGTTTCATCCTGATAACTCATGATAAATTTGTATGACCTTTTCGGCGATCACCGGCATCGTCAGTTCTGCTTCGACAATGCGCTTGTTCATCTCTCCGAAACGACTGGCGATCTCTCTGTTATTGAACAGATGATTCACCTTGTCCGCAAGCGCGGCAGCATCACCGATTGAAAAGATATAACCGTTCTCCCCGTCCCGGATATATTCCCCCCCACCTTCTGATGTACAGACCACGGGAAGGCCGCTCGCCATTGCTTCCAGCGTCGAGATGGGGCTGCCTTCGGTGAGCGACGGGAGGACAAAGACGCACGCCTGCTGATAGTGCCGGATCACCTCTTCGTTCGGCAGATAAGCGTACACTTTCACGTTCTTCAATCTTGCGATTTTCCTTTTGAGGTTGGGGGGAATATTCTTCGCGATCGCCACGACTGTGCCGTCGATCTTTTCCGCCGCCTCGACAAGTGTGTCAAATCCCTTTGGCAGTGAACCCCGTCCCACGAATAGCGCAACGTTTTCCCTCTCCTTTTCAGCGGAATCCTTTGTGAACATCTCCGAATCAATGCCGTACTTGCTGACACGTATACGTTCTTCCGGAATGGACATTCGCGTGATCAGATATTCCTTGAACGCTTCCCTTGGAACAATGATACGATCCGCGTTTAACATTCCTCTCTTTTCCACATATCTGAAAATCGAAATCGATAACCAGTTGAAAAACAGTTTATATCGTGCAGGCAAATATTTGCTGAGGTACTCGGTCTGACGCGAAATCAGATAATGAATAGATACGACTGCCGGCTTTGTCTTTTTATACCAGGCGGCTGTCATTGGAGATGAAAAGTGTACGATATCATATTCTTTTTCGATATCAGGCAAATGTTTCCGCCCCAGATATGGAAATACAAAGAGCTCTCTCACATTAGGTAACTTCTTCACTGCGTCCGGAATCCTAGATGAAATCCCGTCGGAATAGGCAAAAACTCTGTTCTCTATCCCCCTGGTGTTCATATACTCAACAAGTCGTCTTACCCACACGGCGATACCGCCATGAGGACTCAATTTATACATCTCAACGATATGCGCTACTTTCATGATCTCCCCCCGGATCCCACAGCCATCTTGTGCCCTCTGATCGATTGAATATACGACACTGCCCGTTCACCGACGAACAGAAGCAGAAGCGAAATGTATGTGATCAGGCGCATCGTGAGTATGGCCAGAAAGGCGATACCACCGATACCGAAATAGAGATCATAGAGCCCGTAGCTCGTCAATTCACGCAATCCCAATCCTCCGGGCAGTGGTGATATAATGCTGACAAAATTTGTAACCATCGCCGCAAAGATGACAAACGTCAATCCGACCTCACCATGTCCGAAACTCCTGAAGACCAGCAGAAAGGCAAAATTGAGAGCAATCAGATTGACAATTGTGATGAGATAGCATATCAATATATAGCGCGGCTTTTTGCCGATGATCCTGAATGAGCTGATCAACTGGTCGAAAAAACGCATGGTTCTTAATTTCTTCTTCAATATCATCCATGCGATAACCATCAGTACAATAGTGCCGGCAATAATCACTATGTTCATGAGCACGCTCTGATTATGCAGCAATTGATCAAATATATGGATCAGCTTGAACACATGCCCGCCGATCAATGCGGCAGCTATCGCGAGAACGAATTCGGCGGAATGCTCGATGAACAATTCTCCGAAAATCGATGGAAAGGACTGGCCGTAATCAATATTCTCGGATTTCTTCAGGAGCACGGCCTTCACCGGAACACCCATTTTACCGGGGATAGAATAATTGGCGGCAAGCGCATTGATATTGACGCGCAAAAGAGTGTTATATGATACCGTCTCCTTGATTGGAAGAAGCAGATAATACCATCGCCAGGTTCTCAGCAATGTACCCATCATCGTAAATAAAACAACGAGAATGAGATATAAATAATTTGCCTCGAACAGGACTTCCCGGTACTCATCGAATCTGTGTCGATTGTCTTTTATAATGAAAAACAGACCAATGAGAACAATCACAAGAAACAGGATATTGATGATTCTGTTCCATCCGGCCGACTTTTGTTTATTCTGATTCTGTTCCATGCTATCCGAGAAGTTCCGTCTTCAATTGTTCATATTCATCGAGCGCATTTTCGTAATCCTCATGCCTTCCGATATCCCGCCAATAACCATCAAAGTGAAATGCTTTCACCGTCATTTTCTTCTGGATCAACATCTTGATCAAATCCGGTATATCGAAAGCCCCGTTTTGAGGGAATAATTCGAGAAGCTCCCTGTTCAAAGCATAAATCCCCATACTCACCTGATAGTTGAGCGTCGGTTTTTCGATATAATCATATATCGTGAATTCGGGATCATATTTCAGAATACCAAGATCAATTTTCACAGGCTTGTCATAGACGGATATCGTCGCCCTGGCGCCGGATTTTTTATGATACGACATCAGGTCCGAGTAATTTATATTCGTCAGAATATCTCCGTTCATCATCAGAAATGTGTCATCCAGCTCATCGATCAATTTCAGCGGCCCTGCAGTCCCAAGCGGTTCTTCTTCCAGCGAGTACTCTATCTTCACATCCCATTTCCTGCCATCTCCAAAATATGCTTCGAGAAGCGAAGCCAGGTATCCAACCGCCATCGTGATACGATCAAATCCATTCTTTTTCAATTGACGGATCACGATCTCAAGGATCGGCATGTCGTTGATAGGCATTAAAGGCTTTGGCAAGACTGTTGTAAATGGTCTTAAACGTGTTCCCTTTCCCCCTGCCAGTATTACTGCCTGCATTTCATCTCCGTTTTTATATATATTCTCTTTTACTTCTGATACTGAGTCACTTTGTATTCGTGCAAATGATCTTTGATATAGTCAATAGTCTCTGACAATCCCTGCCTGAATGAAAAACGGGGTTCCCAGCCGACGATGTCGTGCGCCTTTTTATTTCCACAAATCAGCGTCATGACTTCGCTATTGGCCGGTCTCTTTCTCTTTTCTTCGGTGATCACGGTGATCTTCTTGTCCATCAGATCTTCGATAATTGTGACAAGATCACCAATCGAAATGCCTTTCCCACTGCCCACATTGATTACTTCTCCGATCGATCGTTCTGATTCCGCGATTTTTATGAAACCGTCGACCGTGTCTTTTACATAGTTGAAATCTCGCACAGGCTCCAGTGATCCCAGATGAATCTCATCCTGTGTGAGCATCTGCGATATGATGGTCGGAATGATCGCCCTTGAGGATTGCCGTGGTCCATACGTATTGAAAGGCCGTATCGTCGCCACAGGCAGCCCGAAAGAGCAATAGTAGCTCTCCGCCATCTTGTCCGCTCCGATCTTGCTTGCGGAATAGGGAGATTGCCCCTGCATGGGATGCTCCTCATCAATGGGTGTATAGATCGCTGTTCCATATGTCTCGCTCGTAGATGTATGAACCATTTTTTCGACCCGTGCCTCGCGGCATACCTGCAATACATTCAATGTCCCTTTGATGTTTGTTTCCACATAGGACGTGGGTGCGCTGTACGAGTATGGGATGGCGATGAGTGCCGCCAGGTGAAAAACGACATCTCTATCGCTTACAGCCTCTTTGACCAAATTGAAATCCCTCACATCACCCGCGACAACCTCAATGCGATCCTTTGTGCCCGAATCAAATTGTTCTATGAATCCCCAGCTGCCTTTCGAATTATATTGTACCAGCACGCGGACGTCAGCCCTCAGCGCAACAAGCGCTTCGGTGAGATGGCTTCCGATAAATCCTCCTGCCCCTGTGACAAAAACCTTTTTATTTTCCCAATTCATTTTTTTCTTCCAGTAGTTCGCGATATAAATTCAAGACTGCCTGGTGTTTCTTTTGAAGACTGAATTCTCTCTGCATGAATTGTCTTCCATTGGATCCCATTTCAGCCGCCTCATTTTCATTAGTGAGCATCCAGTCAATTTTTTCCCGTAGCTGATCCGGATCATTGGGCGTTACGAGTATTCCCGCGTTTTCGCCGATCAATTCCTTAACTCCATCGATATCCGATGCAATGCATGGCGTTCCAAGCGACAAGGCCTCCATCAGACAGGGTGGGCTCTTATCCACGAGCGAAGGAAGGACGAAAACATCCGCAGAACGAACATGAGAAATATTATCTTCCCACTCAATGTTACCGAGCAATCTCACCCTCTCATTGTTATTGACCAATTTTCTGATCGCCTCCTCCTGTGGTCCGTCACCGGCGATCAGAAGGTGTGCATCCCATTTACCCAGCATTGGCAGGCACGCCTTCACAAGAAGATCTACACCCTTGTACTTCACGAAGCGAATTCCGGTGTATATCAGCCTGTTAGCGCCAAGCGCTGCTTTGATATTCCTGAAATTCTGTGGATCCAGTTTACGTGTATCAACTCCGTTGTAAATCAACTTTACTTTGCCCTTTGGCAAGTTCATCTGCGAATCCAGCAAATCGACGAGATAAGCGGCGTTTGTAAAAATCCGGTCGAACCTTGTGAAAAACTGTTTTTCGAAGAACAGCATGATCTTGACAAAGCCTTTGGCATTCTCCCACACCCACCTTTCACCGAGAGCCGGATCCCAGCCCTTTTTATTCGCATTGTTCAGATATTCGTACGTCATACTTCCGGCAAACTTGAATACGGAGGCTTTGCGCGTCACAATTTTTGTAAGCAGCGCTGCCAGACCTGTCGCGGTATCGTTACAATGCAGTATGTCGATCTTCTCTTTTATTATCAGACGAATCCCGCGCACAGCGATCAAAAAGCAGAGCAACAAAAAGTAGAGACCGGACCCCCTGTCTCTCAACACGGGAACCTGCACGCGATGCACATGGAATCGTTCATTCAACTTTTCATATTTTTTCAATCCCGGCATATGCTCGCAGACGACGAAGACCTCATGCTTTTCATTTGTTAAAAATGATCCGGTCTGAAAGACATCGACACCACCTCCGCCTGCAAGGGGCGGAAACTTGCTGCAATAAAATAGTATTTTCAATTGGCATTTCTTTTATTATTCGCGTCGATCAACTTTCTCATAATTTCACGATCCCGCCGCATGTCCTCTTGCGCCAGACGCCAGCTGTTATTCATGGAATCCAGTAAAAGCCCGAGCATGAATATGATGGCTGACAGCATGATGGTCAGGGCAGTAAAAATCGCAAGACCGATATGATACATGACCCCGGACTTAATATAGATCACAAGGATATAGGTGCCGCTGATCAACCCGGCGATGAAAAATATCAGGGACATGATCATGAAAAATATCATCGGATTGTAATCCCTGAAAAGCGTGATGATGGTATACAGAATGAGAAAACCATCGCCCCAGGTACTCAGCTTCGAATCTGATCCTTCCGGCCGGTTTCTATAGTCTATCGGTATTTCCAGAATTCTGAATCGCTCCTGAAGTGTTCGAATCGTCAATTCGGCTTCTATTTCAAATCCCTTTGCAAGAAGCGTCACAGTATCCACGAGTCGTCTGCTCATCACGCGATACCCCGAAAGGATATCCTTGAGTTTCACTTTGAAGATACGGTTTAAAAGAGTCGTCAGAATCTTGTTTCCAATCTTATGTGAGAATGAAAATGCTCCTGCAGACACCTGTTTCCTGGCTCCGACAACCATTTCGGCTTCACCATCGATGACAGGTTGAAGCAGTTCCCGTATGTTGGATGCGCTGTATGTTTCATCCGCATCGATCATGATATAAATATCCGCGTTTATCGCTTCAAGCATCCTGCGTACGGCATTTCCCTTACCTTGTCTTTCACAGGTCAAAACCGTTGCGCCTGCCTTTTTTGCTTCTTTCGCAGTTTCGTCGCTGCTGTTGTTATCCCCGACATATATTTTTGCCTCCGGCACCGCCTCTCTGTATTCTTTGACGACATTGGCAATGGTCTTTTCTTCGTTGTATGCGGGAATGATTACCGCTAAATCCAGACTCATCTTAAACTCCCGGGAAGTTAGTGGTACACTTTTTCGATATTATACTCCTTGATATCACCGGCATGCGTAAAAATGATCATCTCCCCGATCAGCCCCATGGCGATCATCTGAATGCCAATGACAAGCAACAGAGCACCCAGCAACAGGAGAGGTCGTCCGGCAATGGCGCCAAATCCAAATATACGGTAGAAAAACAGGTAAAGCTCGATGACAGCGCCCGCTACCGCGAATACACCGCCAAGAAAACCAAGAAAATGGATCGGCTTTTTCGAGTATTTCGTTAAAAACAGCACGGTAAGAATATCGAGCACCCGCTGTAAATATTCGCCCATGAATCGAGACTTCCTGAAAAAGCCTCCAAGTTGCGCTATCTTTTCTTCAGCAACTTTGTAGCCCTGCTTGTTCGCCAGTACGGGGATGAACTGGCCCAACCCCCCGTATATCTGCAGGTTTTGCAGCACGTCGCGCCGCGTAACGATAATACCGCTGTTGATATCATGCAGCTTTATCCCCGTCAATTTATTGGTCATGAAATTAAAGACCTTTGATATGATTCGATTGATGACTGCATCTTTGCGCGGAAAACGCCAACCGACCACAAGGTCATTTCCTTCGCTCAGTTTTTCAAGCAACGCCGGCAGGCGGCTCGAATCCGGACGTACTCTCGTTGTATAGAAAATCACCCTCTCACCCGTCGACATTTTAAATCCGGCTTCGAAAGAGGAAGACTCGCCGAACGGTGACCGCATGCGAATGAGATGTGTGGCCGAATCCTTCGTAGCGATCTTTTCCAAAATTTCATACGTGTTATCTTCACTCGCATCGTCCACGTAGATGATTTCGTATGTCGTGCCGAGTCCTTCCAATGCACTCTTCAGGGTGGAGTAATATTCTTCCACTTTTTCACCCATATTCTGGATCGCGACAATCGCGGAAATGTCCACGTTGTCGTGTTGTTGCATCTTTCGATTTTCGGCTTCAGATATTTTTTCTTGTGCCATTTTCAAACCTGTATTAATTTTCTGTTAGATATATGCTTTTTCGTTTTCCGGTCTTCACGATAAGATCTGCCAATAATCCCCATATGAACAACTGCACACCGGTCACAATGAAAAGAAAAACAGTGATCAGGAGTATATTGACATCAGTCAGTGGATTGTCAAAACAGTAAATTCTCATCAGTATCCATGCGGCAACCACACTGCCAATCAGAATGAAAAACGTGCCGACTTTTCCAAAAAATCGCAATGGACTTTTCAAGTTTTTCATGAAAAGATTCATTGCCGTCAAATCGACGATCACCCGGAACGTTCTCGTGATATTGTATTTCGACTCACCGAACTGCCGCGCGTGATGTTTCACAACCATTTCGGTGATTCTCGCACCTTCGATCTTTGCCAGGGCGGGGATAAAACGATGCAGCTCTCCGTACAAATTGATCCGTTTGATTATCTCTGATCGAAATGCTTTCAGGGAACAACCAGTATCATGCAATTTCACCCTGGTCACAGAACATATTATTTTATTTGCAAGACGCGATGGCAACTTCCGTAAGATAAGTTTATCTTTCCTGTTCTTACGCCAGCCACTGACGACATCATACCCCTCGGCCATCTTGTCCAGAAGCCTGGGAATATCTTCCGGATCATTCTGTAAATCACCATCCATGGCAACCACAATGTCGCCGATCGCCGCGTCGAAGCCTGCTGCCATGGCTGCGGACTGGCCAAAATTTCCCCTGAATTTTATTATCTTGACATGCTGATTTACATCATGAATTTTTTTAAGAAGCTCGAAAGTCCTGTCTGTGCTCCCATCATCGACCAGAATGATTTCATAGCTTTTATCCTGCTGCGACATGGTTGAATCGATCCGACCATGCAGCAATTCTACATTCTCCTCCTCATTGTAAATGGGGATCACTATGGAGACATCAAGTCTTTCTTCTCTCTGCATTTTGATCATAATGATTGTTTCTTTCTATTCAAGACAAGCAACAGTATCGGTGTCAAAATTGCGACTTCTATCGCCATTGTCGTCAGGTTATGCCAATTGAACAAGCTCTTCAGAAAAATATCGCTGTGCGATGCCTTGTGCACGTCGCTGAACAATGCGAATGGTGAAATGTAATACTCGCTCGTGAACGGCCAGAACAGCTGTTCACCAAAAGGCTGTCTCGTATCCTTTCCAAGAAAGTCCAGCAATAAATGACTCGCGTATGTGACGAAAAGAATGATCGACATTTTCATCATTTCTTTTTTTCTTATGATCGAATACGCAACACCAACAACAATACTGACCACCAAAGCGAAGAAAATGCTGTGCGTCATACCGTGATGATACATATTGGGATTCCCCGCAAAGAAACCAGGCAGAAAGTCCAGATCAGGAATATTGGCAAAAACCATAAACAGCAACAGATCCAGACGGTCCAGTTGCCAATTCGCTCCGTTTCTCTCAGCATAAAGCACATACCCTGCCAGTGAATGTCCTATTGGAGTCGGCAAAATATTTCCTTTTTTCAGTTCGTGACAGCCTTTTTTCGAAAATCTGATTTCAAGACCTTATTCACCGCATTATCTTTGTCAAAGATACCATCAAAAAGACCTCTTGCCTTTCCCCACACACCACTGACATTCCCGCGAGCAAAAAGGTCTCTCATAAATGCATAGGGCAAACCGCCGATCGCGTAAAAGAGATACTTCATCCACTGCAGTCCATTCGCGTGCTTCTTCATGAAGCGAACCGCATTCCGGGTTGCCAGATACTTCTTGCGAAATGAAAACTGTTCGATGGTCTGATGCGGCTTATGCCATACTTTCGCGAAGGGGCAAAACAGTATCTCGTAACCGGCCTTCCTCACGCGAACGCTCAAATCCGTATCTTCAAACCAGTACCCGATGAATTCCTCATCGAATAATCCCACGCGCTCCAGAACCTTTTTTCGAGCCAGAAGCGCCCCCCCCCATAAATAATCCACCTGCTCCACTCTATTGAACTGCCCTGTATCTTTCTGCGCATCTCCCCGACCTCTGGAGACGTTCTGCGTATAGTCGATTGTACCTCCGGCGGATAAAATGACATCCGGCTTGCTGAGGTCGTACATCATTGCGCCCACAAGGCCCACTTTATCTTTCGACTCAGCGACCTCCACCAGTTTTGTCAGCGAGTCTTTGGCGACCATGATATCATTGTCCACCATGTAAATATACTTTACCGGCGATGCCATCGCTTTGCGTAAACCAATGTTCTTGCCTCCGATGGCGCCGTAATTTTTGTCGTTTTGAACAATTGCCACATCAGGATATTTCTCTTTCACCGCATCCACGGATCCATCTGTCGACGCATTATCAACGACGATGATCTCGTATGTCGGATACTCAAGCGCATGCACTTCCTTGAGCGATTCCAAAAGCACATCTTTTCTGTTCCAGTTCAATATGACAACCGATACTTTTTCCATTCCATTCTCCAGTTTCAATACATGAGTCCTCTTCGCAAACGGCGTCGCATCTTCCGAAGCATGATGGACCTGAAAGAACGCCTGCCTTCCCCGGGCAGGCATTCGATGAAATCTCCTGTCACTCGTCTGACAATCTTTAGCTGGTCTGAAGATTCGGAATCGACCTCATCAGGTATCAGTCCTGTATACGCTGTGGTATACCCGCTTTTCATCAACATGTCGATAGCCACACCTCCCATCTGATTCCATGGAAAAGCGAAATGACGAACCGTTTTATTATTCAGTTCACGTTCAATTTTATACTTGGACAGGTAAAGTTCTTCCAAAATGCTTGTGATCTGATCGCTATCGGACTCGTAACCATCACGAATATCATTCTGCTTTCTGTAAGTGCGCACAAAGTCGTCGAGGACCCTGGACCATTTCCTGTGTTTGAAGAATTTTGCGCCACCATTCACCCGAACATACGCAGCACAACTGGCATCCAGTTCGGAATCAGGTAGATACCGCTTCCTGTTGGAAAAACGTGAATGATATTCGTAAACCGGGTTTCCGAATTCGGGCGCCACCATCTTACACTCTTCCGCAGAGGCTCTCTTCAGAGGGACATTCCACATCTTAAAATTCGGGCCAAATGGTCGATAGAAATCCACGATCCTCGGCGACGTGAAAATGGCAGGGTGATTCATGGAATGTGACTGAAAATCTACGGATCCGCTCCGATGCATTTCAGTGATTTGGTCCCAGTTCAGCATTCCCCTGGAACCGATCCATCCAGGTATCAGAAAAACGATAATCTTCATCTGATATTTCCTGAGAAGCGGATAGACAATATCGTAGAGATCGACCGTTCCATCATCGAATGTCATGACAACAGATTTCAGCGGTACATTCGATTTGTCCAGTAGACCATTTGCATGTTCATCGGCATCCAATGTCGAGTAGCCGTTTCGCTGCAGATGGCTCAGGCACAACTCAAACTCATCCGGAAGCACATGATGATTGACAAAGACGGGTATGTCATTACCCAGCTGAGCCTTAAGGACAAACTCAGGATAGGCGCCGTCCAGATAAGCACCAATGAATTGCTTCCATTCGCTGTAAATACCAGGCATTAACCGTTTTCCCTCATCCATAATTCAAGGACAACGAGGGACCACAGCCGATGTGAATTGTTACGTTTCATCGACATGTGTTCATCGATCATCCCCTGAATGATCCGATGATCGAACAGACCTCGTGATTTTATATTTTCTTCAGACAGTGTATCCAAAATGAATTGCTTTACTTTAGTATGGCTGCGCATCCAGTTTTTCAACGGTATGCTATGTCCGAGCTTATCTTTTCTGTACACGATATCATAGGGGAGAATATTCTCCATTGCCTTTTTGAAAATATACTTTGTATCCGAACTCCCCTTGATCTTGATGCCTGAGGGCAGAGTGGCGGCGTATTCAACCAGCCTGTGATCAAGTAACGGGAAACGTGATTCAATCCCGAAATGCCTTATGATTCCCATTCTTCGCAGATAAAATCCCACCACTGTTTGATAGTCGCTGTAAATCGACTTGCCCAGCACATCCTTGGCGTCCGTCTCACCATTAAATTGCATTATGACGCGGTAAGGATCATGGTCTACAAATTCCGGCCAGAGCTCATCTTTGATCAGGTTCCTGAGCTGATTTTTGTCGTAATATATTCTCCATCTGTGTGAAAGCAGTTCTTTTGGAAACTGGAAACTCTCTGAAAATCGCTTGGCCTTAACAGTGAAGTTTTTCTTCTGCTCCGAATCCGGCAGAAGCGCGCCGGCGCGAAGGAATGGCCTCAGTAGAAACGGAGGAATCAGATTAAATATCTGAGCCGCCTTATCCGCGATGTACACCGGATGTCCTCCGTAGACTTCATCACCACCATCGCCGGAGTAGATGCAATTCACATGTGAGCCGGCGGCCTTCCCGAGTATGTAAGTGCCGATATTGATCCCGACATCTGAAAATGGCTCATCCATGCATTTAACGATTTCCATGATATCTTCTACGTCTTCGGCCGAATATTCTACCAGATGATGCTCCGTCCCATAATGATCGGCCACTATCTTCGCGTAATGGGACTCGTCGAAAGATTGCCCCAGGCATCTGAAAGAGAACGTGTGGAATTTTTTCTCCAGCGATTCACTCAGGAAAGCGGTAATGGAACTTGAATCCATGCCCCCACTTAAGAAGACACCTGAACCAGCTGACGGATTGAGTCTGAGTTTGACCGAATTCCGCATCAACTCGACAAGCTTCTCACAGACTTCAGATTCTTTTATTTCTGAATTCGTCGCAAAAGACAGTTGCCAATACGGTTCAACCCTGGACTCCCCGTCGCTGAATGTCATAAAATAGCCGGGGCGCAGTTTGTTCACATTTTTATAGAAACTGAAAAGCCCCGGATTGTAGCAATAGAGCAAAAATTGTTGCAACGCCTGGTAATTGAGTTCCTTTTTGACAATACCGCTCTCGATAATGCCTCTCGCTGTTGAACTGAAGACCAATGTGTCCGAGTCCGAATAGTAATACATCTGTTCTATACCGAAGCGATCGCGGCCCAATATGACTTTATTTTGCACCTTGTCTATAATGCCAAAGGCAAATTTGCCATTCATTTTTTCAATGAAATCCGTACCCATGTTTTGATAAAGATGAATCAGTGCTTTGGCCGTGCTATCCTGATTTATCTGATAATTCAACAGCCCCAGGAGCTCATCCATATTGTAAACAGCCCCCTGAAAAACAGCCAGAATTGTTTTATCGGAATTTGCAGCCGGTACAACCTCTTTCGACTGGATATGGGGAAGCGCTGAAACGCCCATGGCAATGTGTCCGGCATGGACGATTTGTGGCGTGGCAGCTGCGCCATCCTTCAATTCGCTCATGCGACTCACCGCCGCTTTTGAAACCTGCTTTGTGTTATCTCTGTTTATTATTCCCCAGATCATATATTCCTCAATTGGTTTTTATCAGCATACGTATATTTCTGAGCAGCGTATCTATCTCGTCACTATCGAATGTTTTGAGCGCAAGGATGACCGCAACATACACACAGGCTGTTAGCAAAACCAGCGGCACGATCGGTATCATATCAAGTCTCGTCAGCATCACATAGATGATTGCAGATGCCACAACAGGCTTAAACACCATATTGAACAACGGCATGGATATTGACTCCCGTTTGAGATAGATAACGATTCCCGCGAATATCACGAATTCGGACAGCACTGTCGCTACCGCGGAACCATTGAAACTGTACAATGGAATCATGATCAAATTCAGCACAATTTTAATACCCAATCCAAGGAATCCAAAAATCATGATCATTCTTTGTCTGTTCATAGATATGAGCGATGCGTTCAGCATCCAGTTCGGATACTGAAACATCAGTCCGAAAAACAATATTTGCAGCGTGATGATTGCTGCGGTAAACTCTTCCTTAAAAAAGAATTTGATCAAAAAATCCGAAAAGATAATCCCATATATCATTGTTGGTAATGCCGTGACAAACATATATTTCACCGACTTTATCGACAATCTGCTGTGATAGCCTTTATCTTTCGTGTATAGCTCGGATAGCCGCGGCAGGAATACGAGCCAGAATATCGTCGGCATGATCGTAATACCTTCATATATTTTGAATGCCGCATTGTATAATCCGACATCATCATAGGTTTTCATCAGTGACAGCATTACTGTATCGACGTACGCAAAAACGGTCAATATTACGAAAAAGAGCCCCAGTGGAAAAGCCTCGATTTGCAGGTTCTTCATGAACTTAAAATTGATCCTGGGTTTGATGGGTGCAATTTTCCATCGAATCGTCAGCATTGTGATCAGAAAATCAACCGCGCGCACGGATGCGAAAACGATCGTAAAGGGTAAAAGCGCGTGCCAGCGGAAAAGAGCCGCAAGTCCAAATGCGAGCAGGCCAACGCGCTCCATGACAACCAGTATTGTATCCCAACCGAATTTGTCATGCGCCTGAAAAAATATGCGAAATGTGTACTTCATATTTTTCAGGAATGCGGATCCAGTCAATATGTAGATTATCAACTTGATCTTACCATCATAACCCATGACATTGATAATAACGATCATTGCACCATATACGACGAGGCATAACAGCGTTTTCCAGACGAGTAGATTGCCGATATATGTGCCTGTAAGCTCCTTTTTCCTCGATACATTACGGATACTGATATCGCGTAATCCGAAATCCGTGAACATTTCAAAAATTGTGGCAATAGAAAGTGCGGTCGTAAATATCCCGTACTCTTCACTGCCGAGTATTCTGCCCAGAAAAGAGAGCAGGATAAATAGAAAAAACGTAGTGAAAGTGGAGATACCGGAAAACATCAGGTTTTTGACAATGTTATATTCTTTTCGTTCCAATCTATATTCGCCGTTCTATTTCCTGCCCCAGGTTATCAATCGCTCCGGCCCACGTGAATTCTTCCATCAACATGTCAAAATCACTGTCATCCACCGGCTTATTCTTTTTCAGCAGCGCTACAATCGTGTTTGAAAATTCTTTGATATCTACAACATGCAGAGATCTATATTTTTTTGGTACGGCTCTTGATGCCG
Source organism: Candidatus Zhuqueibacterota bacterium (assembly GCA_036351795.1). Taxonomy (GTDB): domain Bacteria; phylum Zhuqueibacterota; class Zhuqueibacteria; order Thermofontimicrobiales; family Thiofontviventaceae; genus JAZBPW01. The sequence continues at coordinate 50,873 of JAZBPW010000121.1, forward strand.
TCTCAGTTGCAACAATCGGCTTGCCGCATGCTAGCGATTCAATGATTTTTGTCGGCATACCCCATCCAGCCAGAATCGGGGATATCATCACATCACATTTTTTCAGGTAGTGCTCCAGATGATCCACAAAACCCAGGAATTCCATGTTCGGATGTTTTATGTCATCCGGCGGATTCGCCCCGATGAACTGAAACTTCACGTTTGGATATTTCGCAACAACCTGATCAACAACATGTTCCCTTGCCGCATAAACCGCATCTCTGTTTGTCGAAA
>JAZBPW010000122.1:0-23682 GCA_036351795.1 Candidatus Zhuqueibacterota bacterium
AATGATCTGAAGCTTAATCAGAAGACACCGACTTCAGCCGAATGGGAGGTCGGCATGCCGCTGGAGATCAGGATGAGCAAGCCCGGTCTGGCGGAGATATCGGGCATCGAGGTCAATCTGCTGGAAGAGAGCGCGGACATCGAGGATAACCGCATCTGGAATTTTGCGGTGTCTGAGGATGATATCAAGTCATATACGATCGAAGGCATGTTCAGAAAACCTGTGGCGATCTCCACGCTGCCCTCGGATCTGATCTTCTATCTGAATGGATCCAGGACGGCATCGGGCCGGACAGGCGCCATGAATAAAATCCCGCTGACCTACGGCACGCATGAGATTCTGTTCACGAAGGAGGGATACAATCCGAAGCGGATCACTGTGAAAGTTACGCCTGATGGTTCGGAAAAGATATATGTGACGCTGACGAGAAACGTTCGTTTTTTTGCCAGGGATGCGTCCAATCCGGGCGGGGACGAGATTGGAGCGACCATCACGAGGATCTATCGTCAGGATCAGAGTTTTGTCCGCAAGGAGCAGACGCCATGCGAAATCGCGCTGGCGCCATTGAACTACAGAGTCCTTGTGCAGAAGCAGGGATACATGGATGAGATTGTAGCGGTGCCGCCGGATGCCAGAGACATCGTGGTCAATCTTCAGAAGGCTGAAGCCAATGTACAAGTAGCTGTCTACGACGCGTTGACAGGATTGCCGTTGAAATCGGCACAGATACTCGTCGAGGGCGGCAGTGAGGGGGAATATCAGTTCGGCATTACCAACGAAGGGGGAAAGTGTGCCAATTACATCGCTCCCGGTCAGTATACGTTCAAGGCTGTCCGCGAGGGATATTTTGAAAAGAGCACACCAATCAATACAAACGACACCCGGAATATTGAATTCAAGCTAATCATAAACTAAGACAACTTCGGAGTACGCAGCATGCCAAAAATTGTCGTTAAGAAGAAGGCTGAGGTCGTCAAGGAACTTCCCATTCCCCCGTTCCAGAGCAAGGTGAACGTCGGTTCGGAAGGTGATAACGATCTTGTGCTTACCGATAAAAAGGTCTCGCTCCATCACCTGCAGATAGAAAAAGATGAAACCGACTATTATGTACTGGATAAAGACAGCGCTTTCGGATCATTTATCAATGGAATGAAAATAGATTCCAGAACACTCCTGAAAAGTGGGGATGTCATCAGTATTGGTGAATTCACTCTGGTGTTCGAAGACCAGTCCAGAGAGAAGAATGGCGAAGCAAAACCGGAGAATGGGGAGATTGATGCGGAAGAAGATGACGCGTCTTCACCCGAATCCGGCGAAGATAAGGAGGAAGCGGTCGAAGAGACTGTGGTCACAGAAGCGAAAAGCAATGAAGATGAAGACGAGTCACCGGCAATGGATACCCCGGTTATTCAGGGCGATATGCCGCATTTTCTCGTGGGTATATATGGTCCATATACAGGTAAAAAATTCCAGTTGAACTCGGACGTCACGAAAATCGGTCGCGACAGGTCGCTAAACGACATCGTGATACGTGAAAATGGAAAGGGTGAAACGGACAGCAGTATTTCCAGAAGACATGCCACAATCACCAAAGAAAACGGCGATTTTTACATTTGCGACAAGCGAAGCAAGACGCGAACCTATGTGAACAGAGAGAAGCTCGACGAGAAAACGGTGTTGAAGCTCGAGATGAATGATGAGATCGAGATCGTGAGCGATCAGAAAAGCACAATTTTCAGATTTGTCGAAGACGGCATGTGGGACTATTCGGAGCCCAGACGCACAGGCACATGGTGGATACGAAACGGATCGAAGTTTATCAAGGCCGTATCCGCGTTGCTGGCGCTGCTGTTGATCTTCGCGCTTGTCGGATCCTGGAGAAAAGCGGCGCTGATTCGTCAGAAACCATCCAGCCTCAACGTCAAGGAGTCGCTGTGGTTTACTGAGAACAAGCCCATGGAGGTATTCAATCAGCCCGAGCAGATCGCGCGACTGATGTACACGCTTACGCCTACGATCGGTGACTACAACGGTGACGGGGTCAATGATGTGGCCTATCTGGACAAGGTGGGATATCTGTATATGAAGGATGGAGAGACGAATGAGTTCATCTGGCCTCAGAACGAAAAGTATCGCATACAGATACCGCTGCAGATGCTCAGTTGCGATATGAATGGGAATGGATTGCCGGATATCGTGCTTCCCGCTGTCAATTCGCGCATTTACGCCATCGACGGAAAGAGCGGATACGAGATCTGGACGAGCCCGATTCTCGAGGGTGATTACTCGGGAGCGCCTGTCGTGGCTGAGATCAATGGTGATTCCTTCAAGGATGTGCTCTGCTGTACGCGCAATGGAAAAGTCTATGTGGGATACGGCACGATCAATGAGCCCAACTGGGTGACCCATGAGATCATGTCCGAGATCCGGAGCACGCCGTCAGCCGGTGATCTGGACAATGACGGGATCGATGAAGTGGTTTTTGGCACAGAAAACGGTGAGATCTTTGTGTTCAGCGGCAAGACGAATGAATTCACGCATCGCCATGATCTGAATGAAGAGATGCAGAAGGCAAAGGGATCGTTTTACGAGGATCATCAAATTCGCGGGAATGCGGTGCTGGGCAATCTGGATGGAGATGACCATGAGGATATTGTGGTGACAACGCTTCAGGGTGCGGTGATAGCGCTTTCGGGAAAGACGTTCAAGAGATTGTGGTATGATGAATATCTGACTGAGGATCCTTTCTCGGTAAAACTGCTCATGCCGGCGGCGCTCGGAGATTTTGACGGGGACAGCAAACAGGACGTCGTTGTCTATTCATTCGAAAACAAGATCGTTGCCTACAAAGGCGAGGGGAATGCCGGTTCGCAAAAGGAGATATTGTGGAATTACATGCCGCAGGCGTATGAAATTTTCGCTGCGCATCCCGTGGTCGTCGACATGAACAAGGACGGGTTCAGCGACGTGATCATCGCGGGACTCTACGGCGGACTGGCGGTGCTGGATGGCATGAGCGGAAAGGTGATGTGGGAACATCCTGATAACGTGAATCTGGAGGAGGCGCTTGTGAGCACTCCCCTGATCGCCGACATGCACAGGGATGGCGAGCTGGACATTGTGGCCAGGGGCGCGAACGGGAGGTTTTACATCGCTGAAACGAACACGCGCGTAGAGAAGAGCTCTCTGCTGTGGAATCAACTCAACCATGATGCGGGCAACAGAGCCAGTTTCAAATTATCATCGGCCGGGGTGACTGGCTATATCGTCTCTTCGCTTATCTATATTCTGCTTATCGCGGGAGTGGTGTTGACCAATGTCTATTTAATACTGAAAAGAAAAAGATTGTTTTCTTCAGAATAACGGCAGATATCCATGAAAATTTTAATGCATGCCAAATCGGATCCGGGAAATCTGCGTGAGTGTAACGAAGACTATTGTGAGCTGGATCAGGAGAATCAACTTGTCGTGATGTGTGATGGCATGGGGGGGCATCGCGCCGGAGCCATTGCGAGTCAGTTGGGGGCGCATACCTTTACAACCTGTTATCGTTCATCACATTCCGAACTTCATCCGCTCATTGCGTCGGATCTGGATCCATCGCTTCAGGAGTTTGCCGCGGCTGCTGTAAGCTCGGTGAGACTTGCCAATCTGCGTATTTTTCAGAGATCGAACAGCGATACGCAGCTTCGCGGCATGGGCACGACGATCTCGGCGGCAGTATTCCGTGATAACACAGCGTGCATATGCCATGTCGGTGACAGCCGGGTGTACAGGCTGCGCGGCAGCGAATTGAAACAACTCACTGAAGACCATACCTGGGTGAATGAACTCATTAAGGACAATGAGATCAGGGAGGATGATCCTTTCTATGAAGAGAAACGGCATGTGCTGACGAGGGCGTTGGGAATTTCCGATGCAACGAAAATAGACGTGATCATCGATCCTGTCAGGAAGAATGATATCTACATTTTTTGCACAGACGGACTGTCGAATGCACTCTCGGCTGATATCATCAGAGAGATTGTTCAGGCGGGCGCCGACGATCTGGAGGTGAGCTGTGGCACGCTCGTGGAATCGGCAAAACGGATCGATGGCTCTGACAATATTTCCGTCGCGCTGGTCAGGATCGTGAAGCGGGACAAACCGAAAAGCAAATTCAAGCATAGTAGAACAACGCTGCTGCGAGAAAACGAAAAGACGTTGTCAGTGGAGAGAAAATTTCTTCAGAATCAGTTCAATGGACGCCCGTCAAGAAGTCCTGTTGTTCTGGGATTCCTCTCACTGTTGTTGCTGATTTTGATCACATCGTTCCTGTGGGACCGGTTCTCGATTCGTGACATCGTGGATCAGTGGCCGTTGTTCGATAAAAAGACTCACACCGAAGACAGGGTCGTCCACGATGCATCGGGTGATCCGGACATCAGATTCTCGACTGAACAGGGGAAAAATGACGTGCCGGAAATCAAGAACGTGTCACAATTTCAGTCCAGTTCGCTCAGCAACAGCAGCGGCGACAGTGGAATCGTCTACCTGTTGGGGATTGAAAAGATGCCGCGGGTAAGCAAAGCACATGTGCTGCTGAATGGGGAAGAGATCGGCAAGCTCGATGAATACAGGGATCAGGGCATCAGGATGCCGCCGGGTGAGAATGCGATACAGATCATAGACGATCACGGTGACCTCCTCTTTGAGCTCACCAATATGGTTTTACTAAAAGGCGGCGTCAAGGCCATCGAGTTGCAATAGTGGCAAGGGTAATTCATGGAGATGGATGAAAAAGTATTCGATGATCAACATTTCGCCGAACTTCTGTACGAACTCGGAATTGCGTACATGGAGCGAAACCAGGTGGATGCGGCCATCGAGAAATATCAGGAGTATATCCGTGTCAATGGAGAGAGCGATGAAGTGATCTCCCGGCTTTCCGAGGCATACCTGGCAAAGGGGGCGGAGACCGAGGATGCCTGTGAGATCTATATCAAGTCATTGCGTCTTCATCCGGAGAATTACACCGAACTTATGACCAGGATCATCCGCATCGAACTGGCAAGCGGGAAATACAGCAGGATGGAACAACTGTCGGAAAAAGACCTTCTGCCCTACCGCGAGGATCCCCGAATCATCCCAATATACGCGCATGTCGGATGGCAATTGCAGGAATACCGTCAGGTAGCCAACGTCTATAAGCTGATGATGGGTGTCAAATTCAATGTGCTGATACAGAAATGGCTGATGCTGAACTACATCAAGGCGGCACAGCGCCCCAGCTATCAATTCAAACTCGACGATCTGATCCATTGCTATAATTACACGCGCTCTGTCCGATTCTTCGAACGTCTCCGGGATATCTATATCTACCTTCTGGTTAAAATGATCATTCGAGTCCATTTTCGCGAAGATATGATTTACAATCAGAAAGCGATTTCTGAATTTGAGTTTTTTCTGGAGGATAATGTCGTATCCACCAAGGTGGACAGGGTGCTCAACAAGAAGATCAGCATAGAAAAGGGATTCAATTTCGCCGGCGAGATCTGGGATAGACCGCTTCAAAATGCAGGGGAAGATGGTGAAGATGGTGGATCGAACGGCGGCAATGGAGAGGTGCGGCCGGATCCGTTTGCCGAACATCCTGTGCTGGTCTACATCCATGTTCTGAATTATGAGTATCTTGTTCAGGGTGAGTCCTACAAAGAGATGCTCGATGCGTTCGATTCGATACTCCACAGCACCTTTGACAAGGAATCGGCCCGATTCGTCAAAAGGGTGAACGATGGCTACCTGATCATTGGTGATGACCTGCCCGGTGCAGTGATGGCATCTTCCAGGCTGATGAAAAAATATCTGGCAGGGAAAAAGGAGGATGATCAGAAGCTTCATGTCAATGTCGGCATCCATTTCAGAAAATCCCTGGATGTGTCGAATTTCCTGCCGGATATGATCACTCTTCTTGATGTCATCGGTATCGAGACCGATCCGAAAGAGAATGAATCGGAAAAAAGCGGAGATAGCGCGGGAGCGTACAGGGTGCTGATCACAGAACCGGTGCTGGAGAGGCTGAAGGAGAGCGCTTTTGAGATAAAACCATTCGGCAATACCCATCTTCCGTTCACGTCGCGGGAGATGTCGGTGCACAGCATCCGGTGGACCGACGGCATGGATGAGTTCAGGGTAAAGGCAGATGTCAAAATCGGACGCTTTTTGCTGAAAGAGGAAGTGGGAGAGAACGACTTCTTCGTCACTTTCAAGGCCATTGATACCTATCTGGAACGGCTGGTTATCATCAAGATACTGCGCCCCGAATTTCGCGCTGATCATGAGGATCACTTTCTAAAGACGGCGACACAGTCCGCGAAAATGGATCATGACAATATTGCCATGATCTATGATGTGGGCATCGATCAGGGCTTTGCATACATCGCCAGAGAATATATCGAAGGGGAGCCATTTGGTGCAGAGGGGCGAACGATAGATCCGATGGATGCGAAAGAGGCCGTTCGTGTGATTACCGACCTGGCACACACCATTGCCTACGCGCACCAGTCCGGAGTTGTTCACGGCGGCTTGAGGCCGGGAAATCTCTTTCGTTCGAATCAGGACGGCATACGGATCACTGATTTTGCGCCGTTCCGGTTGACGCGGCCGGTGCGGAGCCGGCAGTACATCACGGCGTATGATCTGAGTTACATGTCACCCCGGATCGCGTCGGGCCAGGTCGCCGATGAGAAGGACGACATTTACGGACTCGGACTGATGCTGGCGACGTTCATGACGGGTGAGAATCCGTTTATGGATAATACAAAGAGCGGTGTGTCGGGAAAATTAGATAAGTTTCGTACCGGGAAATCTCTCGATATCGAAGGTGACATTCCTGAAGAGATTATGGCGATCATTCTCAAGGCGTTGACGTTTGAATATGAATCCATCGGAGATCTGGTGGGTGATCTTTTCGATGTCGCCTAATGTGACTCGTACCAGTTCTCTCCAATTCCCATATCCACCTTGATCGGCACGTCCAGTTCGATGGCTGACTCCATCTCTTCTTTTACCAGAATACGCATACTCCCCAAATCTTTTCTTGCCACTTCGAAAACCAGCTCATCATGCACCTGCATGATCATTTTAGCGTCTAAATTTTCCTTCTCTATTCTGTCGGCGATCTTTATCATGGCGACTTTGATCAGATCGGCGGCGCTGCCCTGTATGGGCGTGTTAATGGCAGTGCGCTCCGCAAATTCACGGATGCGTCTGTTCTCGCTGTTGATCTCGGGGAGATAGCGCCGCCTGTTGAGCAGCGTAGTGACATAGCCGACATCCCTGGCCTGTGCAATGGTTTCATCGATGTATTGCCGTACTTTTGGATAGTACGCGAAATAGTCGGTGATGAATTCTTCGGCTTCAGACAGCGGTATACCCATCCGGCTCGACAACCCGTAAGCGCCCATCCCGTACATGATGCCGAAATTGACCTCCTTGGCGCGGCGGCGCTGGTCATCGCTGACCTCATCTGGCGGCGTCTTGAAAACGAGAGCGGCTGTGCGCCGGTGTACATCTTCGTCGTCGTTGAAGGATTGCAACAGTGTCTCGTCCCTGGAAATGTGCGCCATGATCCGCAACTCGATCTGAGAATAGTCGGCGTCCAGGAAAACATAATCCTTTGACGCCGGCACAAATGACTTTCTGATCCGGCGTCCGATCTCTGTACGGATCGGGATGTTCTGCAGATTCGGGTCGCTCGAGGAAAGCCTGCCGGTCGCGGCCACCGTCTGATTGTACGATGTGTGCAGACGCTTCGTTACGGGATTGACGAGCTTTGGCAGGGCATCCACGTATGTGGATTTCAGTTTTGACAGCTGGCGGTATTCCAACAGATGCGCCGGCAGCGGATGCTGCTTCGCCAGCTCCTCTAGCACATTGACATCCGTGGATATGCCGGTTTTGGTTTTCCGGATGACCGGCAGCTTGAGTTTCGTGAAAAGTATCTCTGATAGCTGTTTCGTGGAATTGATATTGAACTTTTCACCGGCCAGTTCGAATATCTGATCCATGATCCTGTTCAGTTCCTCCTCCAGCTCGGCCGACATCTTCTTCAAAAACGGGAGGTCGAGGGATACGCCGTTGCGTTCCATTTGCAGCAGGACATGGATCAGCGGCAGCTCTACCGAGTTGAACAGCTCTTCCAGATTATATTCAGCGAGAATCGGTTCGAAAAAGACGCGCAGGCGCTGTGTGATGTCCGCATCCTCGCATGCGTATTGCGCGATCTTGTCGATGGGCACTTCGACCATGTTGATCTGATTCTTGCCTGTACCCAGCAATTCGGATGTCGGTATTTTCCGGTAATCCAGGTATTCCAGGCTCAGCGCGTCCAGATTGTGCTGTCTGATTGACGGATTGATCACATAGCTGGCGACCATGGTATCGAAATCGATGCCACTGACTCGGACGCCTTCGTTGGCCAGCACCAGCATGTCGTATTTGATGTTCTGGCCGCATTTCTTGTGCAATGGATCTTCGAGTATCGGTTTAAGCCGGTCGAGCGTGCTCTCTCTCGGGAGCCCGGACGATTTTTTCTGTTCAAATAGATCCCCGGAGCCGGCGTCCAAAACAGTCTCCAGGGGCAGATACCATGCTTCGCCATGTGCCCAGGAGAAAGAGAGGCCGACGATGCGGGCCTTCATCGGATCGAGATCTGTGGTCTCCAGATCGATGGTGAAGCTCTTTTGCTTTCGCAGCGCGTCGATGAAGGCGGTCAGTTTCGCTTCGGTGTCGATGATCTCGTAGGTCACATCCTCTTTGGCCGCGCTTTTATGAAAGCGCTCGAGCAGGGTGGTGAACTCCAGCTCCTTGAACAGTCTGGCTGCGTTCTCCGCGTCTGGTTCTTTCGCTGCCAGAGCATCGAAGTCGATGTTCAACGTCACGTTCGTATCGATGGTCACCAGCTGGCGGGAGAGCAGCGCGTTGTCGCGTGATTGTTCGATCTTCGACCGAACAGAGGCGCTCGGGATCCGGTCCGGATTGTCGAGAATATCCTGAATATTCGAGAATCTCTTGAGCAGTTCCAGCGCAGTTTTGGGTCCGACTCCTGCAACTCCCGGCACATTGTCCGACGCATCTCCGGTCAAGCCCATGTAGTCAATGATCCGTTCCGGCGGCAGACCGACCTTTTTCTTCACACCCGCCTGATCCAGGATCTCCGGATCTTCATTGGCTTTTTTCGGATTATAGATTTTGATGCGCGAATCGACGAGCTGCATGAAGTCCTTGTCGCCGGTGACCAGGAATACATCGATCTCCTTTTGCGCGGCCTGTTTCGCGAGAGTTCCCATGATGTCGTCGGCCTCGAAACCCGGCATTTCGATCACCGGTACATTCATCACATCGAGCATCTCTCTGATCCGTGGTAGCTGGTCGCGCATTTCATCGGGCATCTTTTCCCGTGTTGCCTTATATTCCGGAAATAGTTTATGTCTGAAGGTGGGCTCCGGCGTGTCGAAAACAGCGGCCAGGTAATCGGGTGATTCATCATCCTGAATTTTGAGAAGAGACCTGAGAAAACCGTAAACAGCGCTCGTATTTTCACCCCTGGAATTGATCAGCGGCTGTCGTTGAAATGCGAAAAAAGCCCGGTAGGCAATCGCCGAACCGTCAATCAAAAAGAGTCGTTTGTCCTTCATGATATCACCGCGCCCTTATCCAATACAATTACGGAATAAAATACTCAAATTATTGCATAAAGTCAAGATATTGTTCTGCTCATTTTTTTACTTGACAAAGTGCAAAAAAATGTTTTTATTTGATTAATTCCCTTAAACCGTCTGTTCGATTGACGGTCTTACATTCATCATTTATTAAGGAGGAGACATATGGGAAAGCTTGCTTCAGGTCTCTCCAAGATTCATGTTGGTATCTTTGTTTTGCTGATCTCGATCACGCTCGTTGTGTGGATTGGATGCCAGCGTCCGGTAAACTCTCCGGATGAGGCAACAATCACAATGGCGCAGCAGACACTGAACAAGGCGAATCCAAGGATCAAAGCTGTGATGGCGATCCAGGAAAGACACACACAGGAATTGATGTTGAATCCCAATGTCGTTGGTACCGCAACAGGTCTTGATGGCAATGGGGATCCGGCTGTGCTCGTGTTTCTGAAAGAGGAACCCAAACCAGAGTCGTTGAAGAAGAGCAATCCGATTCCGGATATGCTGGATGGCGTGCCAGTGGTTGTCGAAGTGACAGGCATTATCCGTCCGATGAGGCCGGCGAAACCAGTGCCTGTGGATCATCAGGCCATGCAGACCCCGCCCATACAGCTTGGTACTTCGGGTGGCTGGAGGGATGATCTGGCAAATGGGTACTGCTGCGCAGGAACGCTCGGATCACTCGTTCAGATAGGTGGGACGAAGTATATCCTGAGTAACTACCATGTCCTCGAAGCAGATATCTTGTCCGGAGGAAATAATCGCATCGCACAGGAAGGCGACCCTGTCGTTCAGCCGGGGCTAATCGATGTTGGTTGTGTGGCTGATAATACGCAGGATGTCGCCACACTCTCAGGGATAAAGAGTCTGCCCAACAGTAATGTGGATGCGGCTGTTGCTGCAATTATTCCCGGTATGGTCCGGGAGGACGGTTCCATACTCGAGATCGGGACGATATCGTCACAGACGGTTGCTGCCTACATTGGTCAGGAAGTTAAGAAAAGCGGTCGAACCACTGCATTGACCAGGAGTTCGGTAACCGGTTTGAACGGTACAATAAATATTGCTTATGATACTGAATGCGCGGGTGGACAGGCGTTTGTCAAGACCTTCACCGGACAGATCATCATTAAAAACAGAGCCAGCAAATTTCTGGCAGGTGGTGATTCCGGATCATTGATGGTCGAAGATGTGGATACGAATCCACGTGCAGTTGGCTTGCTGTTTGCAGGAAGCAGCCAGACTGCTATTGCGAACCCGATCGATGAAGTGCTCTCTTTTCTGGGAGCGTCAATGGTAGGGAACTAGCCAAATATAAATCTGGAAGTCATTTTGAAAATGGGAACACCTGCACATATATATGCGGGTGTTCCCATAGAATTCAGGGATGGGAAATGAAGTATACGATCTTTATCATTTTATTATGCTGCTTGATAATCGCGGGGTGTAATGGTAATATGAATAATCATACAAAGAAACAGACTCCTGCTCAGCAGATGAGCGTAAATGCTGTTATGAAAGAGAACACCCAGATGTTGATGTCATATCCCGGAGTAGTGGGTGTTTACGTTGGAATGACAGAAGACAGCACGGAGTGCATCAAGGTGATGGCAGTCGAAAAGTCTGAAGCATTGGAAAAGAAGTTGCCCAAGGAGCTCAATGGATACCCGGTGCTCATTCATGTGACGGGTCGGATAAAACCGATGTAGATTACCATAAGGCTCCTGTGCTTCCTAATTCTTCCAGCAGTTTCTTCCTGTTTTCATAATTGATCGATTCTGACCATACATCGACGGGATTCAGGTCGTCCGTTAAAATAATGGCATCCTCAGTTGATGGTGCAAATCGGTTGTCCCATGCATGGTTCTTTTGAATAGCCACCCAGTGCATATATCCATCCACATCCACGTAATCTGCCGGATGTCCTATCCACCCCTCTGGAATATCAAACTCTCTGTTCGATGCGATTATGATCACATTGCTGAGACTGTTCGGCGGTTCATGAGTCGGCATGGCGGTCACATGTAAAAATGCTGTACGCAGTGTCGCGGAAACAGATTTAACCAGTTGGCTTCGCCAGCCTACGGATTCAACATTCATCATGAAGATCCCATTGTTGCTAAGGTGCTCTTTAATCAAATTGAAAGACTCTCTGGTGATAAGGTGAAAAGGAATAGAACTGCTCCCAAAAGCATCCATAATGATCAGATCATACTTCTGTTCATTTTGAAGTAAAAACCGGCGTCCATCCATGATGGAGATATTACAGTCTTCCATACTCACATTGAAATGGTCAATAGCAGCTTCCACGACAACAGGATCTATCTCTACTGCATCGACTCTCCAACTTTCATCGGCGTAGCTCTTTGCGATCGATCCTCCGCCAAGACCGACGAGCAGCATCGATTGTTGTCCGCTGAAAAAATATTTACCCAGATCCATGGCGATCACATGCCTGCTTATCGTTTGCCCGGTTACGGGATTGATCGCCGAATGCACTGCTCCGTCAATAAGAAGATAGCGCGTGTTCTTGTACTCGAGCACCCGGATTTGTCCATACGGACTCTGTCTGGAGAAGATTAGTCCCTCGTCAGGATGTGCTTCATCCAGCGGACATTGCAACACAAAAGTGACTGCGGCCAGGATAAGGAGAATCGTAAGAAGGAAAGTGCGCCCGGGTCGTTTAGAGTGTGCCAGTAGAAAAAATGCCGTCCCCAACAATATAATGCTGACAAGCAACGTCAATCGTATGACACCGATCCTGGGGATGAGGAGGAATCCCGTGAGCAGTGCGCCAAGCACACTGGCTACGGTTGAGACGGCGTAGAGATTACCCGCACTTCTCCCGACTTCCCCGATGTCTTCAGTCTTTAGCTTAACAGCATAAGGGCTGATCATGCCAAGAAATGTGAGCGGTGGAAAGAAAAGAATGAATGCAGCCAATAATACAGCGAAGCGTATCCCGACTATTTCAGAAATTGTAAGGATCTGGTGTTTAAATATGGGGATGATCAATAACCATAATCCGGCAAATGCAAGGAAAAAAGAGAGGCGGCTTATTTTTGTATCATTATCCGCCCATCGGCCACCCAGATAATAGCCGAGACTCAATGCTGCGAGTGTGATTGATATGAGCGCAGACCACAGGAAGATGCTGACGCCGTAGAAAGGCCCTAGAACACGTGTACCAAGGATTTCAATCGTCAGCACCGAAGCACCAGACACAGCGACAGCTACATAGAGTGGGAAATTTTTCATACGATTTCCTTTCAGGATTGTTTTCCACCCGAGTCAATCAACATCTATTAAGTTAAATACTTTGCTAAGTAAAAAAGATTTGAGAGGAAAGTCAAGATATTTTTTAAAATATTATTGATTTTTTGCAGGGAAAAGTTTACTATTCATTATTATGGAAATGATTAGAAGACATGTCGTTATCACAGGCCGGGTGCAAGGCGTCTGGTTTCGGGGTACGACACAGGATCAGGCACTGGAGAATAATGTTACCGGCTGGGTGAGAAATCTGAGGGACGGTTCTGTTGAAGCTGTCTTTGAGGGCGTCGAGTCTGATGTCGAGGATATGGTCCAATGGTGCCGTAAGGGCCCCTCGCTGGCACATGTGACCGAGGTGCGAGTGATCCCGGAGAAATATACCGGCGAATTTGACACCTTTTCCATCCGGTAGCAACGCATGCAGATGCCAGGATTATACGCGCTAATCTGGGATGCCGTCAGGCAGATCCCAAAGGGGCGCGTGTCGACATACGGACGTGTGGCGCAGATGGCCGGCCTCGGTAATCAGGCGCGACTGGTTGGGTACGCGCTGCATCAATTGCCGGAAGGAACAGATGTCCCATGGCACAGAGTGATCAACGCGAAAGGCCGTATATCGCTGAACCATGCAGACGATGGATATCATATCCAGAAGGCGTTGCTGGAAGCAGAAGGAATCGTCTTTCTCGATGATGTCATCGATCTTGATAAATTTGGCTGGATGTCGGAGGCGCCGCTCAGTTGATCCCCTGTTCAAAGAATGGAAGTACCCGCGTCCGATGTATTCAGGATCACTCTTCGCAGCTCATCAGGATCCAGTTCTCCTGAAATAATCCTGGCCGATTTGACCGAACCGTTTCGAACCAGCGCATACAGTCTGTCCACCTTTCCTCTCATCCCGCCCGTAACATCAGCGCCCTTTGCGCCGCCGAGATGGCCCAAGACCTGTTGATAATTCTTCGGATCGATCAATGGGATCAGTTGACCGTCCTTATCGAGCACCCCGGGAACATCGCTGATCATGATCACCCGGTGGAAGTGATGCCGCTGTGACAGGATGGTCAGTATATCTTCTGTTGACGCAATGGTGAATCCCTGATGTTCATCCGTGACGATATCTCCGTGAAGAAGCGGGATTTGATCCTGCTTCAGAAGATTCTCGATGGCGCTCGTATCGATTTTCGTGACATCTCCGCGTTCAGCCGTGATGATGGCCGAGGGTTGCAAAGTGACGGGGTGAAGATCCGATTCGGTGCACAGCGCGACGAACTCGAGATTCATTCGCGTCATATCTTTTCGAATTTCATAATAGGCTGTCCAGCCATACTCGGGATGGATGCCCTTTTGCGCGTTGTACTGTTTCGCCTTGATATGACCGTAAGCGCCGGCGCCATGTGCCAGAACGATTTGATACGATGCATCGCGGATGGCTCCCCGGATGGCAGATGCCAGCTTCCGGATATGGCCGGCATGCAGACTTTCCGGTCGTGTCTTGTCCGTGATGAACGACCCGCCGATCTTAATGAAAATGCTTTCACTCAATACGAATGACCTCCCCGGAAATGTGCACGTTATCTCCTGAATGCAGCGCTGAAATATTTACATCGTCGAGCGTCGGAATCTCGGAGATAATTGCCCCGACGGCGACGATGATCTCGCACTGTTCGAGAACGAGCGCCGCGGGTGCCAGATTTTTCTTTTTCAGAGAGTAGAGAATATAGGAACCTACTGTACTGCCTTTGGCATACGGGAACACGAGGATCGTATTGCTGATGCAATTCCCGTACAATGGATGTCCCTTCTCTTTGATCTTACCGGTTTCATCATCCACGTGACCGAAGAAACCGATGGGCAGCTCGGATTTGAGAACGCGTCCGCTCACATTGCCCGGATAGATCACTCTGCCGTTCAGCTGGTCCATTGCCCCTTCCTTGCGGCTTCGATACACTGTTCCGTGGAGCCCCAGTAGACATGCGCCCCCTGGTGTGATGGAAGATAGCATGCGGCTTTGGCTGAGTCGACGGCGATATGGCGGTAACCGATTTGATCGAGTGGAGCGACAACCATACACGTATCCGCAATGATGAGACCGCCGGCATTTTGTATACGCGAGGTGATTCCCGCCGCGTCCGCTTCACACCTGATCTGCTTTGAAGTCGTAATCCATAACGGCGTTTTCAATTGGTCATCACCGATGATTTCGGCGATGTTGTTCAATTCGTCTAAGGAGACATGGGGACACCCAAGGGCCACGAGATCGAGCGTGCCTCCGGATTTGATCAGTGCTTTACGAATTTCATTGAGATCGGAAACGATATGACTCTCCTTCATTTCCGAGACAATATCTTTCCTGTTGTGGATTGCTTCCGGCGTGACCCCGTCTATGTGATAGAGAGCGACAGCGCCGGATGCGGCCATGGCGGCGCCGAGCGCCTTGAGGCAGGTCTGCGCTCTCCAGCGTTCCTGGTTGATCCGGAGTCCATCGAAAAAAGGTATGCCTGCGCCGACGATTTTCCCGATATGGTAACCCAGGGCGCTGTAATCGGCCGGTGTTTCAACGGCACATTTGACGATGATGTGATGCGTGGCGTGGCGGTTTTCATCGAGGTGAAGACCGCATTCAGGAACGCGGCCAGTAATAGCCGCTGCCAGTGCCGAGGGGCCGCCTTCGCGATTGGTTTTCGCGCCGAGTACCGAATTGGCGTAGCTGACAGCCGATGATTCGCTCCACGCGATATGCTGATCGGGGGCCGGCGTGTGACCGATGTGGTATGGCGTACATGTGAGTGTGTCCTGCACGCCCATTCTCTCAAGTTGATGAATAATGGCACACTGTCGGTCGGCAAAATGTTCGGGAATTCCCATCTTTCTCCACAAAGCCCTGTCGATGCCCGCGGGATTCATGAAAGCCGGTATGCGGACAGTCGCGCCCATGTCGGCCCAGTCGCTGAGGAAGTCGAGCCCGGCTTCGCCGATGTTCCTGTAGCTGACGCCCGCGATCTGAGCAGAAGATACCGCGATCATTCGATCCGCATGAAACACCTTGCCCAGCGCGACAAGTATCTCCATGGCGCGCTTTGTACCGGAGCCCTGCTTTCCGGCGATGAAATCTTTCTCTTCTTCGGATAATCTCACGTGTGTCCTGAACTTTGGATGTGAGAATATAAGAAAAAATGTTGAGATTTACAAGAACTACAGAATTCGCTTGATTTTTTAGTCTTTATTGGTTATCATTTTCAATCGCGCATCATGCAGAACAACGGGGAGAGAACATGCCATTTACATGCCAGAAACTCGACATTCCGGATTTGCTGCTCATCCAACCCAAAATATTCAAGGATGACCGCGGATTCTTCATGGAGACATATAAATCCACGGATTTCACGCAACTGGGAATGGATCAACTGTTCAGGCAGGACAATTTTTCGCATTCGTCGAAGGGGACGCTCCGCGGCTTGCATTATCAGCTCCCGCCGTATGAGCAGGGCAAGCTGATCATGGTCACCCATGGCGAGGTCTTCGATGTGGCTGTCGATATCAGGAAAAAATCATCCACCTTTGGCAAGTGGGTGGGCGTGAGACTCTCGTCTGAAAACCCCAGAATATTTTATATCCCGCCGGGATTTGCCCATGGCTTCTGTGTTTTGAGCGATGAGGCCGATTTTACATACAAAGTGACCTCGGAGTATGATATTGACAGTGAACGCGGTATCATCTGGAATGATCCAGCGATTGGTATTGATTGGCCAATAGCGGATCCGCGGCTATCGGAAAGAGATCGTCAACTTCCGAAACTGGAAGCTGTCACTGAATTATTCCTATAGAGTAAAAACTTACATCCACGTTTGAACCAGCGTTTTTTAAATTTTCTGCATTGGACATGCCGGCTTGATTTTCTTGAACTGAATACCACGGCATACAGTTCTATAAATGTGTCCCATTGTCTCATTTTCACCGAATTGTGTGCCACAATACCCCTCTGGTCGTTGTTTTCTCTTTATTCTAATAAAAACAATAATTAGGAATGCTGAAAAGGAGGATTTCTGTTCCATTTATGTATGTCCCATTAATTGTGTCCCGGAACAGTGGCTTAGTGGGACAGTTTCTGAATGCGGCCAATAATTCTAAACTATTGTAAATGAATGTATTGAGTAAAGTTGATAAAGATGGCATAATGTTTGACTATTAATTCCATGTTTATCTCGTCACGGTGCAAATTAATTCGGATGATGAGAACAAATTGACTTTCTCGGTAAAATTTAGTATCATACGGCACATTCCTTCCCAACTCGAACTTTAGGAGGTTTTATGCGTTTATTCCAGCTACCCCTTGTGGTATTGATGTGTCTGATGTTATGTGTCGGCGGTTGTTCGCAGAAGAGTGATACGCTGAAACATGGTTACTATTATATCACTGAGGAAGAGAACACACTGAAAGATGACGGGCCTTCCGAAACTCCAACCGAAGAGGATGCTTCGATTCCGGTATCAGACACAGCATATGGCAAGGCTTCTTATTACGCTGATCGTTTTCATGGCAAATCGACGGCCAGCGGTGAAATTTATGACAGGAATAAATTGACGGCTGCACATCTGTCACTCCCTTTCGGTACCATGGTTCGCGTGACCAATCTCGTGAACGAAAAACAGATAACCGTAAGGGTCAATGACAGAGGTCCGTATTCTGAAAACAGAATTATAGATCTTTCCTACAAAGCAATGGAGGCTTTGGACGGAATCAGTGCCGGTATTGTTGAAGTAAAAATTGAGGTTTTGAAATAGACCAAACAAAAATCATATATACTGTAGCATTGCGATGGCGCACTATTTTACATTGGCTATTGCTGCTGATGGTCGCCAATCCACTCAAAGCGATGGTGAATGATCCAAAATTCGACCGCCTTACAGTGGAAAATGGTCTGTCCCAGATGTCGGCTCATTCGATATTTCAGGATAGCCGGGGTTTTTTATGGATTGGAACACATGACGGTCTCAACAGATATGATGGTTATGAATTCAGGATTTTTAAAAACGATCCAATGGACCCGACGACCATCAGCGATAACTACGTGGTGGCAATCACTGAGGATTCCCGGGGATATCTGTGGATTGCTACATACTCCCAGGGATTGAATATGTATGACCCTGATCATGAGACATTTACGCGATTCTATCATTCGGACGAAGATACGAACAGCATCGGCAGTAATTTCCTGCAAACGCTCTATTACGATGATGAGGATATCCTGTGGATCGGGACCTGGGGTAACGGCTTGGATGCGATGGATATTCCGACAATAGACAGCGGACCGGTTTTCAGACACTTTCGATATGATGAGGATGATATATACAGCCTGAACAATAACAATGTCACTTCAATAATCGAAATGAGTCCGGGCTCATTGTGTGTCGGCACATCCGGTGGTGGACTCAACTGCGTTGACAAGTCGGATATGAAATTTCATCAACACCAATACAATTACACCGATACAAATTCGTTGAGCAGCAATAATATCAGCGCTGTATTCAAATCATCTGCCGGCGATATCTGGGTCGGCACATATGAAGACGGACTGAATCGTTTGAACCATGAGAACAGAGACGTGTTCAGATACACGGCGTCCAACAGTGATTTGAGCAGCAACCGGATCACTTCAATCTATGAAATAGAAGATATGCCGGGCCATATCTGGGTCGGAACCTGGGAGGGCGGATTGAACATACTCGATGTGGAAACCGGCGAGTTCAGGACATACAAGAACGATCCAGCCAATCCATTCAGTATCAGCAACAGCTCAGTCAGAACCATTTACAGGGATGCGTCCGGCGTTGTTTGGATGGGAACAGGGGGCGGCGGATTAACCAGATATGATCCGCAGAAGAATAAGTTCGCGCATTACAACACCAGAAATGGATTGCTGAGCAATTTCATTCTATCTTTCAGTGAAGATGACAAGGGTAATATCTGGGTCGGAACATCCGAGGGAGGTCTGAATTATTGGGACAGAGAACGCGATATTTTTTATCCTTATGATCGAAACAAGGAGCTGAAAAGCCTAATCATCAAGCACGCGGTGAGAACGCTTCATTTTGATGCATACGGTTATCTCTGGATTGGAACGGATGGGAATGGGCTGATTCGGTACCATCCTGACAAGAAGAGCATCCGGCACTTTATCAGGAATGAAGAGAACTCTTCTGGGATCAGCGGTAATTTCATCACCGCAATATGTGAAGATATCGACGAGGGGCTCTGGATCGGCACGATCAACGGTGGATTGAACAGATATGACCGCAAGACCGGCATCTTTGTGTCGTATGTTCAGGATTCGGAAGACTCAACGAGCATCAGCGAGAATACAGTGATGTCGCTCTTTCTCGATGAAGCCAAAGACCTCTGGGTAGGTACTTACAGCGCCGGGCTGAACAAGTTTGACAGAGATGAAGAGACGTTCACACAGTTTTATCATGATCCCTACGATACGACGACGCTGGGAAGCAACTCCATTTTGCACATATACAGCGACAGCAAAAACAGAATATGGGTCGGTGCGAACAATGGTGGCTTGAATCTTATCGACTTGCCTTCAAACCGATGTAAATGTTTCCATGAAATCGATGGTTTGCCGAACGAGACGGTTTATGCCGTTGTAGAGGATGACAGTGGCTACCTCTGGCTGAGCACCAACAGGGGCATTTCGAGGTTTGATCCCGAAAATGAGATCTTCAAGAATTACGACTATACCGACGGGCTTCAGGGCAATGAGTTCAATCTGGGCGCCTACCTGAAGACAAGCCGGGGAGAGATTCTGTTCGGAGGCGCTAATGGATTCAACATGTTTCATCCTGATGAACTCAGAGACAACGCGTATGTACCACCTGTCGTGCTCACGGATTTCCAGATATTCAATCGTTCGATTGTACCGGACGGATCCGGCAAATCGCCGCTTCGAAAGAGCCTGCAATCTGCCGGGGTGATTCGTCTGAGTCATTCGGAGAATGTTTTCTCTTTCGCGTTCGCCGCACTGAACTTCGCGAACTCATGGAAAAATCAATACCGTTATATAATGGAAGGATTTGATGATTGGACTGATGCGGGTTCGAGGCGGTTTGTAACCTATACGAATCTTTCTCCGGGTCGATATACTTTCAGGGTCATGGGGTCCAATAACGACGGTGTGTGGAATGATGAGGGACGTGCAATCGAGCTGCATATTTCTCCACCATGGTGGCGGACAGTATGGGCTTACATTGCATATCTGTTGATTTTTACAGCCGGAGTCTTGATCGTTGACCGGATTCAGCGAGTCCGTCTCACCGGCCGGGAACGTGAGCGCGCGCAAATCAAAGAGGCGGAACTGAGAGCGCAGGCAGCGGAATCAGAGGCGCGGGCGATTCAGGCGGAAAATGAGCGCAAGTCCCTGGAGCTCGAAGGCGCGAGGGCCATGCAGATTTCAATGCTGCCCGACAAGATGCCGGAAATCGATAAATATGATGTTGCTGTCTACATGAATACGGCGACGGAAATCGGTGGCGACTATTATGATTTCATCAATTCCGATGGAACTTTGACGGCGGCGATCGGTGATGCAACCGGGCATGGTCTGAAGGCCGGGACGATGGTTTCCGTTTTCAAAGGGATGTTCGTCAGTAAGGCCAAGAACCTGGATACGCTTGAATTTCTTCATAGCTGCAACAATACGATCATCAAGATGAATCTCTGGAATCTTTTCATGGCACTCACGCTGGTCAAACTGAATGGGGATAAGATGACTGTCTGTTCGGCGGGAATGCCACCAGCCTATGTTTACAGGAATGCCACCGGTACTGTCGAAGAAGTGACAATTAAAGGGATGCCTTTGGGCGCGTTTCAGGATTACGAGTATACCGAGAGAGAGGTAGATCTGAATCAGGGGGACACGGTGATGTTCATGACGGATGGCATCGTGGAGCTGTTCAATGAAAAGAAAGAGATATTCGATTACGACCGTGTCAGAGATCTGTTCAGGGAAGTCGCCTCTGAATCACCCCAACAGATCATCGATCATATCGTAAAAGCCGGCGAAAAGTGGCGGGGCAAAATGCCGCAGAATGATGATATCACATTCATGGTATTGAAACGTAAATAACCTGAATCAAGTAGCAGATTCCTTCCGTTCACCGATCTGTTGGCGCCACATGGCGTAGTAAAGTCCTTTTAATCCCAGCAAATAATCATGCGATCCATTTTCAACGATTGAACCCTTTTCGAGAACGAATATATTGTCCGCGTGCATGATCGTGGAGAGGCGATGGGCAATCATGATCGTGATATTGTCGATGCGCCGGGAGATGCGACGAATCGTCTTGGTGATCTCTTCCTCTGTCAGTGAATCAAGAGAGGAGGTCGCTTCGTCAAAAACGAGCATATCCGGACATCTCAGCAGCGCCCGGGCGATGGAGAGGCGCTGTTTTTCACCTCCCGACACTTTTATACCGCTCTCCCCGATGAGCGTATCCAGACCTTCATTCGCGCGATACAGAATATTCTTGCACGATGCCTTGCGCAATACATCATAGCAGAGCGTATCCGATGCCTCCGGATTCACGAATAGCAGGTTTTCCCGGATCGTGCCCGCGAAGAGCTGTGTCTCCTGTGTGACGAATCCGATCCGCTCGCGGATCTCATCCGGTGTCACGGTAGAAGAAGAATGACCATTGAACAGGATCTGTCCTGATTTGGGTTGATAAAGACCGACCAGCAGCTTCACCAGCGTCGATTTTCCGGAGCCCGACGGGCCGACAAAGGCGATAGTCTCTCCGCGTTTCACCTTGAAGGATATGTCCGACAGCGCGAGCGAAGAAGCGGATTCATACTTGAATGAGACATTTGTAAATTCCAGGGAATCGATGCTCGATATCCTGACCGGCGCTTCCGGCACCTCTTCCACAGGCATATTCATAATCGACTCAAAATTGGCCAGAGACGCTTCGCTTTCACGGTAGATGTTGAGCACGTTGCCCAGTTCCTGCAGCGGACCGAAGATGAAGAAGGAGTAGATCCATAGCGAGAAGAATTCGCCAAACGTGATCTGTTGGGCGAAAATGAGATAGAGCATTAATCCCAGGATCGTGGTTCTGAGAAAATTGACAGAACTTCCCTGGATAAAACTGAGAGAACGCAGATATCTCACTTTGCTGATTTCGAGTTTCAGAATTTTTTCTGTGATGCGGTTGAGCCGGCCGATCTCTTGTTCAGCCAGCCCAAGGCTTTTCACGAGTTCAATATTACGCAGCGATTCCGTCGTCGATCCTGCGAGCGCGGTGGTCTCCCTGACGATCCTGCCCTGGATATTCTTTATACGCTTTCCAAGATATGAGCTGATCCAGCCGAGTATAGGTATGGTGGAAAAGTAGACCGGCGCGATCAACCAATGCACACTGAACGCGTAGATCATCACGAAAACGACACCGACAAAGGTAATGAAGATCACATTCACTGTGGCTGAGATCAGTCTCTCCACATCGGTACGGACTTTCTGCAGTATGCCCAGTGTCTCGCCACTTCGCTGATCTTCGAATACCATATAGGGCATTTTCAATGAGTGGGCGAGACCATCGGTGTACATATCCGCGCCGAGCCGTTGAGAGATCACATTGACGAAATATTCCTGGAAATTCTTTGCCACGCGGGAGACGAATGCAACGCCGATCACGGCGAGCAGGAGCAATCCCACGCCACGGTAGAACTCCTGCGCCGTATGTTCCTGATATTTCGTGACGTAGTTATCGATGATATGGCGAAATATCAATGGATCGAGAAGAGAAAAAATCTGATTGATCGCCGCCAGGACAAGCGTCAGCAGAACGATCGGCCAGTAATTTTTCAGGTATTTGAATAGAATTTTCATTCAGTATGTCCTACTATTTTGTAGAGGACGGGGACAAAGACCAGCGTCAGGAATGTCGATGTCATCAGACCTCCGATAATTGTCCAACCCATGGGCGCCCACAAAGTTCCTCCCTGCAGTGTCAATGGCAGCAGGCCGCCGATCGTCGTGCCGGTGGTGAGAATGATGGGCGTGAACCGGGTTTCTCCCGCTTCCATCAACGCCTGGTCCATGCTCTTTCCCCTTCCGCGCAGCTGATTGGTATAATCCACAAGGATGATCGAATTGTTGACCACGATGCCCACGAGACTGGTCAGCCCGACGAAGGCCGTGAATGAAAATGTGTAGCCTGTAACGAATAACGCGATGATCGATCCTATCATTGCCAGCGGGATTGCTGAGAATACGATCAGCGGCTGTTTGTAAGATTTGAACTGCAGCACCAGTACGCCAAGAATGCCCAGAATTGCGATGAGAATGGCCTGAAGCATGCCTCCAAAGGACTCCTGGCGGGATTCCAGCTCCCCTCCCACGAAATAGCGGTACCCTTTCGGCCAGTCGTAATTATCCAGTTTTCTGATCACCTCTTGTGTTGCCTCGTTCACCGAAAAGTCCTTCAGTATGTCGGCAGTAACCATTACGCTCCTTTCGAGATTGTAATGACTGATCTTCTGCGGACTCGCGGAAAACTTGATATCAGCAAGCTGTCTCAGCGGGATCTGGGCGCCAGTCACCGAGGTGATGTAGATCTTGTCAAAATCATCGATGGTGGCTTTCTTATCTATGGGCAGCCGGAGCACGATATCGAACTCCTTACCATCATCATCCCGGTACGTGGA
>JAZBPW010000123.1:0-2743 GCA_036351795.1 Candidatus Zhuqueibacterota bacterium
AACAGCTGACACGAAAAAGGCTGCCCGATTTCATCCGGGATATCGAATCGCTTCGCAGGAATTACGGGGATTCCATGATCATGGAGCTGAAGGATCACGAAGCGGACATGAAGACGAAGGATGGAAAAAAAGTAACGCTGAGTTGGTATGTCAAATATCTACCGGAATCGGAATCTACGCAGGAAGGCGCAATCTGCCTCGGCCGCGATATCAGCGAGCATCAGCGAATGAAATCCAGGATTGAGTCGTTCACGCGGGATTTTAACAGCATGGTCGAACAAAAAACAGCGGCGTTGAGGAAGAGGACAAACCAACTCGTCAAATTGTTGAATATTGGTGAGGTGAGAGTGCTGGATGCCGACATTGGGGATATCATGTCGGACATTGCCGATGTAGTCCAAAAGATAGGGTGGGAGGAAGTCCTCATCACGCGACGGATGAGCGATGGTGTCGAACCGGGTATCCTCGCCAGCCGGGGATTCAGGAAGGGGCGTCTCGATCGCCTGTTTATAAAGCATAATCCTCTGTTTATCGAAACGGTGCGGTTGCTCTCTCGCGATAACAGGATCGGATCCTCCTATCTGTTGAGTACGAAGACGCATGGCCCGGTCAACGCAAGGAAATTCAGTGAAGGCGCTCGCTGGGATCCATCGATGGTATTGGTGACGCCGCTTAAAATCCGCAATAAAATCATCGGTTTCATCTACACATTTCAACCGCTGAGCGCTACATTCCCGAACGAGGAGGAACTTGGCTTTTTAGAGATCTTCGCCAGGAGGGCGGCTGTAGCGATTGAGAACATCGCACTGCTCAGCGAGATGAAGGAGAAAACGGGAATTCTGGAAAATGCGAATCGAGTGAAAATGGACTATTTCACGCAGATGTCGCATGAGCTGAGAACGCCGCTGAATTCAATACTGGCCATCGCAGGTGTTCTGATGAACCAGCTTGCGGGTAGTTTGAACGCAGAGCAGCAGCGCCAGATACGTATTGTGCAGAACAATGGGGAACGGCTGCTGGAGCTGATCAATGATATACTGGATATTGCGAAGATTGAATCCGGTAAAATGGAGCTCAGGCAGAGCTATTTCAAACTTGCAGAAGGTATGAAAGCGGTGTCAGAAATGATTATTCCACTCTGCGAGACGAAAAACATTCAATTCGATTTGGATGTGACGAGGCATGCACCGCAGTATCTCTTTACAGACCGGGATAAATTCGAACAGGTTCTGACAAATATCCTGTCCAATGCGGTAAAACATACCGGTCGTGGAAAAATACGTGTGCTGGCGGATGCGGATAGAAAGAAGAAGCAGCTCTTGATCTCGATCAGTGATACCGGCAGCGGCATTGAGAAGCGCGATCTGAAAGCGATTTTCGAACCGTTTCACCAGAGTGATGTCCCGGATGCTAACAATGTGAAGGGTACCGGGCTCGGGCTATCGATATCCAAACATTTGTGGGAAATGATGGAAGGTACAATTGCCGTGGAGAGCAAGAAGGGTAGGGGAACGACATTCCGGCTTACGCTTCCATTGAGGGATATGGATCAGAACATGCTACTGAATGATCCGAAAGAGGACACGACTGGCGGTGACGCGATAAATGAGGGGACGCATGCTGAAAGTGAAAGACAACTGATTCTGATCGTAGACGATAATAAAGACAATCAGTATGCCCTGAATTACGTTCTCGAGGAAAAGGGCCACCGGGTGCTTTTCGCCCGCGACGGCAATGATGGTGTGCGAATTGCGAAGAAAGAGAGACCGGCATTGATACTCATGGATATGATGATGCCGGGGATGGATGGATATGAAGCCACACGAAAACTGCGTGCTGTGAAGGATTTCGAAAAAACACCGATCATCGCGATGACGGCGAAAACAAAGGCCGAGGACGACGGCAAAGCGATTGCTGCCGGTTGTTCGGATTATCTGTCGAAACCGTTCAAGGCAAATACTGTTCTGAGTATAATCGATTATTGGTTGAGGAATCCAAAATGAATATAGAAGAGATCAATGAGAGTATGGAACTGTTCTCGCACAAGCTGAAAAATCCGGTTCACTCCATCGGTATCCACGTGGATGTCGTAAAATCGAAATTGAAAAAGTCGGCTGATTCGAATGTGGATATCACGAAACATGTTGACTTCATCGCCTCTGAAACAGAACGATTGCAGCGCATTGTTCTGAATTATCTGGAGTACCTGAATCTGCCTGACGGCAAGAGAAAGAAGATTGATCTCGCACATTTACTGGAAGGATGATTTGTGATCGAAGCGCAGAAGAGAATTCTTGTTGCCGATGATGAACTTCCTATTGTCGAGGGGCTGAAGGCCATGCTTGAAGATGATGGCTATGTCGTCGATACCGCGCTTGATGGCGGGGCGGCGTTTGCCAAACTCACTGATGATGACTACGCATTACTCATCGTGGATCTCACTATCCCCGGCCGGGACGGCATACAATTACTCGAAGCGGTTAAAGAGAACGGTTTGGATACTGAGGTGATCATCATAACAGGGAAGGGGACAGTCTCCACAGCAGTGGAAGCGATGCGGACCGGAGCCTACGATTACCTGCTGAAGCCTGTGGCCCCGGAGCGGCTCAAATCAGTTATTCCCAAAGCCATCGAACATTATACCCTGAAGGTCTCTCACCGCAATCTCTCGGAACAGCTCAGGCAATTGACGAAGTACGAAGATCTCATCGGTAAATCCGATGGCATGCAGGCGGTATACGGG
>JAZBPW010000124.1:0-4914 GCA_036351795.1 Candidatus Zhuqueibacterota bacterium
GGAGAAGCCGGGCATGGTCGCTGCCCTGAATCCGTACTTTGCCGCCTGAAGTTTCAGAGGAGCTGTCGCGGAATATTCTGTCAAGGCCATAAATATCTGACTCTTTGCAAGAACATGTTCGAATGCGATCTTCTCTCCTTTTTCCCGGAGTTTATCTGTTGTGAGTCGGGAGATGTCCCCGGAGAACGTGTATGCGTCTTCTGGAAGATCCGCGTTGTTATTATGCACATTTGGATAGAGTATCAGATTGACGTTTTCCAGATTGAGATCTGCGGCGACAGTCCTGAGTTCTTCTGCCCATGAGTACGCAATCGCACGTCTCTCAATCCATTTATCATCATCTTCTTCGGGTGTGTCCGGTATATCCACCAGTAATGCCAGACTGTTATCCGATGGCCCGGGTGTAAAGACCGATGTGATCAGTGATTTCAATTCCTGTGAGGTCAGTTTTTCCATGATCATTTGTCTCCATTGCTTGTTTTCATTTTTGTATGTGCTTTTTCATCGATATTCGACAGATCCATGAGGTGCTGACAGTGTGCGGGAAACAAGTGCGCTGTCGCCGCCTGTGAGTGTGATGTCGCCATTTCTGCTCATGGCATCAATGGCCACAGGATAGTCGCTTGCAATTTCAATCTTTGTATGTGATCCTATTTTGGTAAACAGGCCTTCCGCAGCCAGCGAATAAGTGATGTACAGCGTGTCGGAATCTGCACGCTCGGTGAATGTGCTGATGAATTTGTGTTCAGGAAACCCGAAGGCAGATATTGTGGTGTGGACGTTCACCGGTCCGGATATTTCTGTGAATTCAATATCGATGTCGCCGATCTCATCGATCACGCTGATGTCAATGAATTTGTGATTTTCCGTATCATTGGCCCTATATCGATACTCTTTGTACGCTGGCTTGGTAAATACAAATATCCAGACCAGAGCGGCAATCCCCAGTGTCCATAGCCCGGCCTTTGCGTATTTCACCGGCTTCGATCGATTTATTTCAGAAGCATCGACTTGATCATCGGATGTTTGCTGACGGTCAATGAGTAGATAGAACAGTGCGGCGGCAGTGATGTTCGTCATACCGGCGGACCAGATCACATCGGATAAATAGTGTCCTCCCTGGACGATGCGCGCGGCGCCGATGAGTGAGCCGAAGGCCAGTGCCGATGAGGCAATGCTGATGCGTGTGATCTTTCTACGATCCCTGTAGACATAATAGAGTACGAGAAAATAGAAACCCATGGATGCATGGCCGCACGGAAATGAATTCCCTTTTCCGGGAATTCCGGGTTCGAATGCCTCTCTGTATTCCCACTTACCATCGAACTGCTCAATCTGCCTCGGCCTGGGGCGGCCCCAGCGATCCTTGAACACACTATTCACCAGGAGCCCCGGTCCGATCATTAAGGTGAGCAATATCAACAAAGCCTTCATTCTTCCAGTCGCCAGCCTCTTCACAAACAATCCGGCGATCACATAGACCAGCGAGGCGATGCCCATCAGCAGCGCCGGAAGAGTACCGTACTCATAAAGCCATATCCAGGGCACGGTTTTCTTCAGATGCCAGCCCTGATCGCTGAAGAACATGCTGCTCACACCGATATCCAGGTCGAAGGCGAATACGATCAACGTCAGGATCACGCACAGAGAGAGTGTCATCAATATGTTTGCGTAGAGTCGCCTCTTTGCGGCTGTCATCTATTCGTCCTTGAACCTGTAATCGGGTGGAAGCACGGGCAGGGGCTGACCGGGATGCCGCGCTATCATTTTCAGGAACTCGATTTCATAATCATAATCAAGTGGCTTGAGCCCCGTACCCAATAATCCCGGCGTCAGCGCCGATATGTCGAACAATCCGGGTTTCGGATATTCGAGAATCTCAACATCTCTTTCCGGAGGTATGCCTGCGGCTTCCCGTGCGAGCGCAATGGCTGTATCAAGTCCACCGAGTACGTCGACCAGACCGTTCTCCTTTGCGTCCATGCCTGTCCAGACGCGTCCCTGCGCGATCTGCTCGACTGCGTCTTTTTCAAATCCGCGTCCTTCGGCCACTTTGGCGACGAACTCTTTGTACATCTCAAGAATCAAGCCTTCGATCTTCGCGCGTTCGTCCGGATTCAGATTACGTTCGGGTATCTGAATGCCGAGTAACGGCAGTCGAACACCGTGTCCCAGCTCCGCGTGTTCGCCTACTTTCACGAAATCCGAGGTCATGCCGAGTTTTTCACCAAGTCTCTTGTCCCATAGCCATCCGCCGATGACGCCTATGGAGCCGGTGATGGTGTGCGGTGCCGCCACAATGGTATCTGCGTTCATGGAAATCCAGTAGCCACCGGAGGCGGCAACGAATCCCTGGGAGACGATCACCGGCTTTTCCTCCGAACATTTCTTCATCGCTTCCGCTACGAGATCCGAAGCGAGTCCATCGCCTCCGGGCGAATCGACGCGGAGTACGACGGCCCTTATCTGTTCTGCCTTTGTCAGTCCCTCGAATACTCTTGCCAGTTGACGCGCCTTGATGCCGCTCTCCGTAGCGCATTCACCGATAGCATACACCAAAGCGATCCTGGTTTTAGGGCCCCATTCTCTTCGGGGCAGCACATTCCCGCTGAGCGCCTGCGCCGGGATGAGTTTCGTGGCGATCCCGTTTCCGGTCGATTTTAGAATATCTTTGATGTCTTTCCAGCGGGCCAGCGTGTCAATCAGGCCGGACTCAAGAGCCTGTGATGCATTCATAATGTAGGAGTTGTTGATGATCTGATCGAACTGTTCCGGATCCATGGCACGCGATTGGCATATATCGCCTCTTACGACTTCGTACAGATCATTCAGTAACTCTTGTCTTTGTTCCCGGTCTGCAACAGACATGCTGTCACGGGACAACGTCTCGGCCGCGGACTTATACTTGAAAAAACGCCATTCGTCATAACCAAGCCCCAGTTTTTCGAGCGTGCCTTTCAGGTAGGTACGGCCCATGACATATCCTTCCATGACCAGCATGCCTTCAGGATCCATGACGATCTTGTCGGCAACGCTCGCCAGATGATACATGGTCATGCCGCCGCGCTCTACATAGGCCACGATCTTTTTATCCGCCGCGCGTATTTCACGCAGCTTTTCTCTGATCTCCCAGGCGAGCTCCTTGTTAACACTGCTGTTTGTCAGGTTCAGTGCAATCCCTGCAACAGCTGGATCCTCTTTAGCCTTTTCGAGGTCATCGAGTATGCCGGACAACGTCTGAGTCTTGTCGTCGAACCACCTGAATTTCTGATATTTCACCGCGCCCCTGAGCTGCATATTCAGGTATTTATCCGGTTGCGACACGTCGGTATTGCACGGACTGTGTTTTGGAGCACCTATGCGAACACCGTAATAGAGCTGTCCGAGCTCCTCGGATTCCGGGAAATTCGCCTGTCCACTTACCCCGGTCGTCCCCATGGAGACACTCAATCCTGCGGTCACTGTTTTCGAGTCAAAATAGCGTCCTGTGAGATGGACGCCGGGCAGTATCTGTAAAGCGGCGCCGGCGCTCCAGACAGCATCATCGATCTGCATCTCTTTTTGGAGAGCCAGGTCGCCGAAAATGGTCAGCATGTCATTGCCCTGCGGACGAATCGCCATGTCGAATACTCCCTCCCGCTGTCCCTCACCCAAACCGAACAACCCACTCATCCCGAGGGATAGATAACGGCTTGGCCGGACAATCGTACCGGCGGACATCAGTTTTTCCCTGCCCGCTTTCTCCGCATTCCCGCGGGACCAGCCATACCCCATTCCAAAACTGACGCTTTCATCGCCGAATCCGAGCCCGACGCGATAGTCTGTGACACCGTCTTTCTGAATGAGACCGAATCCAAGATTCGGACTCGCGGAGAAGAGTCCCCAGTGACTTATGGAACGCATTTTGTTGTTCTCCGTCGCGATCATGACCCGTGTGTCCTGTCCATGGACGTAGCTCAGGTTCGCGGGATTGATGTACCCAAGCAGACCGTTATCAAAAGCGGCCGGGGATGTAAACAGAAAATCCGCATGCTGTGTGTAGAAAGGGATAGATGATTGCGCGAAGACCGATCCGGCGCAAAGGATGAATAGTGTAATGATGATATATCGTCGCATGTCTCCTCCTGTAGTCGCTTATCCTGGAATGACTACGTTTTACCGGAAAGTGTAAGACGTAGAGAAAATATTTAAAACTGGTCAGAGTGAACAGAGTAAATATATTAAAAAATCACTTGAAATCAAGCTGTTTTTCAGGCTGTGTCTCAAAATAAAAGATTGACATTTAATCTGTTTTCCACTATATTCGAACAGTATTCGGGTTTCATCCTCGGGAAGATATGAACAATTCAGCCTACAAAAGAAATCTCATTATATTGGCCATCATCATTCTTGTATTGATCGGACTCGCTTTGAACGCGGCGTACGAATGGCTGACACTGCCCGTTTTACAGATGTTGTCCCTACCGGCAGGGGATATTCTCATTGTTTTTTCTTCATTGTTAACGATATTCAGTCTCGTTCTATTCAGGATAAAACCGACGCGCGATCTGCTTTATCTGGCATCGATCGGACTATTGAATGCTGCTGCCGGACTTTTCCCCGCTGCCATTCAGTTGTATCATGCTGAAATATTTTTGACAGCCATACTCCTGGCCCTGGTCTCTTTCAACGCAGGCACGATCATTACGGCACGGATGCGTTCTGTCAATGTCATTCTGGTGGCTCTCTTTGCTGTTATTCTGCCACTGGTGCTACTGTTTCACGGTGAATATGTGCAGTTGCCACAAAGCACAGCAGGCATTGCTGCTCATTTCTTTCGTACTGGCTCATCAATATTTTTCTTGATTGCGTTCTTCAGGTTTTTCATTGAATATCACAGGAAGCGGAACTCGATTTACTTCTGGTTTATGACGA
>JAZBPW010000125.1:0-92387 GCA_036351795.1 Candidatus Zhuqueibacterota bacterium
ACGGTATTGTCATAGATATCCTCGGCCGTGATTGTGATCAGGAATGGTGATCCGGCTATCTGCGGAGAATTGATCGTCTGAAATCTGAAATGATCCAGTTCCGTATGCGTCACATCGAAGCTGTTCGAATAGCTGACCTTGCCGCTGCTGCTGATCGACATATCATTACCGGTAACGCTTTGGGTGATCGTTACGTTTCCACTCCAGACACCGTTGCTGAAACTTCCAGTTTCAGCGGGTTGAATTGTCTTCGTCTTGTCGCTCAAACTTCCTGTGCCATTGAAATCAGTCACCGTATTTCCCTGAGCATCCTTGGCCGTGATCGTAACGCTGAAAGGTACGCCCGCCTCCTGCGGACTACCAATCGTATTGAATACAAAATAATCGACATTACTTGATATCACATCAAACAGCGGTGATTCACCTGTTTCAGTGCCACCTTTCCGCTGCACGGTGATCTTGTTGTCCTGGTAAGCCTCTGTGATCACGACTGAACCGGACCACAGTCCCTGGGTGAAATTCCCGCTCTCAACCGGTGAGATCGTGTTCGTGAGATCACTGATATTGACAACGCCGGAAAATTGCGTTCTGACATTTCCGTAACTATCCCGCGCAGTCACGGAGATGGAAAACGGTTCGCCCGCAGCCTGTGTACTGATGGATGCAACAGTAAAATTGTCGAGAGCTGCGGACAGCACATTGAATTTATTCGTTTCTCCATTGCTGCCGAACCGGTTTGCAGATATCTTCACATCAGTCATGCTCTTTGTGATCTGCACAGAACCTGTCCAGCTCCCGAATGTGAAGTTTCCACTCTGTACCGGACTGATCGTCAGCGTATTATCATTAAAATCAACATAGGTGTTGAATGAGGATACCCGGTTATCGAAAATATCTTCCGCATAAATCGTCACATCAAACGGAGTGCCTGCAGTTTGCGGACTCCCCACGGACTCGAACCGGAAATGATGCAGGTCACTGTGCGTGACCTCAAAATCGTTCGAATTGCTTGTCTTTCCACTGCTTATTATTTCGAGGCGATTGGATGCAATACTCTTCGTGACCGTGATGCTTCCCGTCCATACACCGGCACTGAAATTCCCGGTTTCAGTCGGAGATATTGTTGTTGTCAGATCTTCCAGCTCGCCCGTCCCGTTGAAATCCGTCACCGTGTTTCCCTGGGCGTCTTTCGCCGTGATCGTAATGCTGAAAGGAACACCGGCCTCTTGCGGACTGTTGATCGTGTTGAACACGAAATAGTCGACCGTACTCGATATCACATCAAAGAAAGAGGAAGTTCCAAACTCGGTGCCACCGGTTCTTTGAACCCGGATCTGATTGTTTTCCAGGGCGTTTGTCACAACAACCGTACCTGTCCATTGTCCAAGAATGAAATCACCGCTTCGCGTCGGAGAGACAGATGTCGTCAGATCGCTGATATCCACAGTAGATCCGCCCCCCGAAAAATCGGTCTGTATATTTCCATAGATGTCTTCGGCGATCACGGTTATGGAAAACGGTTCTCCCGCCGCCTGTGTACTTAATGCAGCCAGTGTAAAGTGATGCAGCATGGCAGGCACGATATTAAACTGATTGGATTGCCCCGTGCTGCCGAGACGATTCGCGGTTATCTGAACATCTGTCGCGCTCTTTGTGATCTGAACAGAACCGCTCCAGGCACCGGAAGTAAAATTGCCGCTTCTCGTGGGGCTGATCGTCTGCGTGTTATCATTCAAATCGACATAGGTATCGAACGAAAGCACACGGTTATCATAGACATCCTCGGCGTATATGCTTACATCAATCTCTGTTCCCGCCACCTGCGGGCTCGTTACCTGATCAAATCTGAAATGATGAAGATCAGTGTGAATGACATCAAAAGCATTGGATGTGCTCGTCTTGCCGCTGTAGGTAATGCTGATGGTGTTTCCCGTCCGGCTCCGGGTGATCGTCACATCATTGGACCATACCCCGTTGATAAACGCACCAGTCGATTCCGGATCGAGCGTGTTTGTCTCATCGCTTAACGCACCGCTGCCGTTGAATGTCGTTACCGTATTATTTTGCGCGTCCTTTGCCGTAATGGTCACATTGAACGGGACACCGGCCTCCTGCGGACTTGAAATTGTGGAAAACTCGAAATGATCGACTGTGCTCGATATCACGTTGAATGGGTTCGAGGTACCCTCTTGGGTACCCCCTGTCCTTTTCACGGTAATGATGTTATCTGTCCTGGACTGATTGATCCTTACATTTCCGGTCCATTTTCCTTCGGAAAAATTGCCGCTCGTAGACGGGGCTATTGTCGTCGTCAAATCACTGATATCCACGGTACCGGCGAACTGTTGACGCGTGTTGTTGAATTCATCCTCTGCCGTCACCGATATCGGAAAGGATTCGCCCGCCGCCTGCGTGCCGATGGGATCCATCCTGAAATGATCGAGTCCGGCGGCGATGACATTGAAGATATTCGACGTACCGGAAGCGGCGCCGGATTCGGCGGTGATCTGATTGTCATCCTCCGATCTGGTGATAGACACACTCTGCGTGAGCGTCCCGTTGGTGAACGCATTTGTCACTGCCGGCGCTATGGTCGTCGTGAGATCCGACAAGGTCGCCGTGCCGTTGAAAGATGTGACCGTATTCTCATAGGTGTCCTTTGCCGTCAGCGAGATATTGAAATTCTGACCCGCTGTCTGAGGACTGCTTACAGTAGCAAAATCGAAATGATCCACATCGTTCGACTGAACATCGAACGCATTTGAATTCCCCGAACGTCCGCTGCCGGAAACCGTGATGATGTTTCCCGAGAAGCTTTTCGTAACCGTTACATTTCCAGTCCATACACCATTGCTGAAGCTGCCTGAGCTCTGAGGTGATATCGATCCCGTGAGATCGATCAGATTCACGGTGCCGCTGAAGTTTGTGACAATACTGCTGTTTTCATCCACCGCAGTGACGGTGATCTGGAATGGCTGACCCGCTGTCTGGGGGGATGAAATCGATGATATGAGGAATTCATCCACTTCGCCCGCCACCACGTCGAAATCATTGGATTGCCCGGTCTCCACACCACCTGTTCGCACCACATCAATCCGGTTGCCTGTATATGTATCGAATATGCGAACACTTCCTGTCCATTGACCCAGTATGAAATTGCCGCTTCTGTTGGGTTGTATCGTAGTGGTTAAATCTGAGATGTCCACCGTGCCAGTAAAATTTTCCACACGGTTATTGTCGAAATCCTGGGCCGTAATGGTGATGTTGAACAGCTCTCCTGCCGCCTGAGTGCTGACCGGCGACAAGACGAAATGGTGAAGCACGGATGGATGAACGTTAAAGGCATTCGAATAGCCCGTCACGCCTCCACGACTTGCGGTAACCACCACATCATCCTGAGCCTTGAAGATGCGAACCTGTCCCGTCCACTGACCGGCGCTGAAATTTCCGCTGGCTCCCGGTTCGAGCGTGCCCGTATCGTCCGTCAGTGAGACAGTTTGGTTGAATTGAGTCACCAGATTCTCATACTGGTCTCGCGCTGAAATTGTGATATTAAAGTACTGCCGTGCCGTCTGCGGGCTGTCGATCTGATCGAATGAAAAGTGATGAAGTGATGCGCTGTTGATTGTAAACGCGTTCGAATATCCATTCTTGCCGCTGCTCGTCGCGGTGATGACATTCCCGACCCGCGTCTTTGTGATAGCTACATTGCCTGTCCATAATCCATTCGAAAACGCTCCGGTCACAGTCGGACTGATCGTGTTCGTCAGATCGGACAGACTTGCAGTTTCCGAAAAAGAGGAGATTGTGTTATTGTCGGCATCCTTGGCCACGATGGTAATCGTGAACGGCGTACCGGCGGTCTTTGGCGAGCTTATCGAACTTATTTCAAAATGATCCAGCGTACCCGGATTCACATTGAAACCGTTTGAACTCCCTTCCTGGCTGCCGCCGGATGCCCGCACCACGGTAATGATGTCGTTGGTATAGCTCTGATCAATTGTAACGCTTCCCGTCCACTGACCGCTGGAAAAATTTCCACTCTGCGCTGGCTGTATCGTGGTCGTCAGATCGGAGATATTCACCTTACCCGTGTAACTGTCCGCGGTATTATCGAATTGATCTCTGGCTGTCACTGTTATGGTGAACGGAACACCCGCAGTTTGATTCGTGACATTTGAGATCACGAAATAGCTGAGATCATCAGCCAGAACATTGAACAGATTCGAATTTCCCGACGCTCCGTTATTCGTCACTGAAATGTATACATCAGATTGCTTTTTCGTGATAGTGACATTACCAGTCCATTGCCCCGAGACAAAATTTGATGTCGTCGTTGGTGTCAATGTGCCGGTATTGTCAGAGAGCGTTGCGGATTCATTGAACGTCGTCACCCGGTTGTTATTGATGTCTTCAGCCGTAATCGTCACCGAAAACGGTGTGCCGGCTGTTTGAGGGCTGCTGATCGTCGAGAAGGTGAAATGATGTACAGGACCGGGATCGACATTAAAACTGTTGGATATACCGGCATCCCCTCCGGACGTTACAGTGATGCTGTTATTACTCGATGTCTGAGTGATCGTTACATTTCCGGTCCATACGCCGGCAATAAAATTTGTTGTCGTGACCGGAGTCAGCGTACCTGTCTTGTCACTCAGATTGGCTGCCGAGGAAAAGGCCGTCACTGTATTATCATATTTATCCTTTGCGCGTATCGTGATGGTAAACGGAATATTGGCGATTTGATTCGTAATGGGATCGAAACTGAAATGATCCAGATCATTGGGAGTAACTGAAAAAAGCGCGGAGGTGCCTGAATCGATTGAGACATCCTCATTTGTACGCGTTTCTATATCAACGGTGTAATCAGCCGCAATTGTACTATTCCGCACACTCGCGATAATCATTGTTACCGTCTGATTGCTGTCGACTAACGCCCCGGTTGAATCCCGCACAAAAGTAATCTCCGTACCACTGGTTGTAATAGACTCAAATCCGCCAGAGGCAGAGATATTGGCAATTTGGACGCCTGTGACATCGAACCCTGATGGAAAATCAATGATGATTTTTCCATCTGCCGGTATTCCTTTCACATTTCCATTGCCTGTATCAGAAGTTGTAAAGGAGAACTGATAGATGCTCTCTTCTCCAGCTTGTGTCGTCAGCGGTGTTGCGGTCACGGCCGACAAATCAGCGCTGAACGCATCTGTGTGCACGAAGAACATCAACAGCCCCCCGGCGATGATGATCACTCTTGCCAATCGATTCATATAAAGTTCCTTGTTTCCTGTGAAGAGTTCTATTAAAGTGTGCATCGGAATTCTTCAGATTCCCGTTGCATCATGCGGAATACCGATAAAACGATATTATCCCCTGTAAATCGTTCAAAAATCATGCCGTAGCATGCTTTCAGGTGGATATTTTAATGACAACCTGAAACGCATCACGTTTGCCATCGATCAAATGAACATCTGAGTTTTATAAAAGTATGAGCATTTGACCCTAAATCAATTGCGGTGTAGTAACAATATATAAAAATATTCAGTTAGAATCAATTGAATTATAACATGAGTGGCGAGCTATATGATCTTGATCATGGCATGACGATTTCTGGGACCATCAAACTCACAGAAGAAGACGGATTGCCATGTTCCAAGCTGCAGTTTGCCATCCTCGATGATGATCGTCACCTGCGGACCGACGAGTGTTGTCTTTATATGTGCGGCAGAATTTCCTTCCATGTGCGAATAGTTATTTTCGAATGGTACGATCCTGTTCAGTTCTTTCAGCATGTCATCCACGACACTCGGGTCGGCCCCCTCATTGATTGTCACCGCTGCGGTGGTATGGGGTATATATACGCAGCAGAGACCATCCTTGACGCCACTATCATCGACAGCCTTCTGTATCTGAGTCTCGATACTGATCATTTCGGTTTGTGCGTGTGTCTTAATCGATAATTTGATCATCATGTCTTCCTTAATTTTTTCTTTGCCGCCGGAAACAGGATATTATTGAGTATCAGTCTGTATCCCGGTGAGTTTTTGTGAAGTGAAAGCTGAGTCGGTGGATCTCCCACAAAATGCTGATAATCCTCAGGATCGTGTCCACCAAGATATGTGAACGTTCCTCTTCCAAGATTCCCATGAATATATTTCACCTGTTCCGTTCCCTCTGCCTCGGCCATAATGGTGATTGTGTTCTTAATGGTCCTCTTCCTGAAACCCGTTGTCTGTCCCATGAATCCTCTGACCACGGACACATGATTCTGAGTCAGCATGGTGGGAACCTGATCATATTTGGCTGAAAATTCGAATAATGAGAAATAATCGGAATCAGGATCTCTGAGTCTCGGCTGGTGGCTCGACGGAATATCGATATCGGAAAATTCGTAGATCAATGGATCGGTGATCACATTGAAGTTTTCAAACGCAAGCGTCTTCGAAAATTCCAGCTTCTGCTGACAATTCGGATCATGAGGATCACCATCGAAGACTGCATCCACGATATCCGTATTTTCTGCCGAAAGCGCGATGTCCAGTGCATCGGCCGCAGAACACATCGCGAATAGAAAGCCGCCCTTCAAGACATACTCCTTGATCTTTTTGGCAACGGCAAGCTTCTCTTTTGAAACCGAGGAGAAGCCAAACTTCCTTGCCAGTATCTCATTTGTTTTCACATTCTCGATATACCAGGGCGCATTCCTGAAACTGCGATAAAATTTACCATACTGCCCGGTGAAATCTTCATGATGCAGGTGAAGCCAGTCGTACTCATCCAGTTGCCCGTCCAGCACCTCCGGATCCCACAATTTCGTGAACGGGATCTCGGCATAATCCAGCGCAAGTGCTACAGCGTCATCCCATTTTGTTTCCCGCGGCGGCTGATAAATCGCTATTTCCGGTGCTTTTTCGAGTAGAACAACCTCCATGTTATTCTCTTCTATCGTCGCATGGATCTGAGCGGCCGAACCACTGCTGATCACAGAATAGCTGACCCCGCGAACCATGAGCTCCCTCTCTATGAATGGCAGGTTTTCCATGAGAAAAGATCCACCGCGATAATTGAGAAGCCATTCGACATTCACATTCTTTTGCAGCGACCAGTATGCCGCTCCATACGCTTTGAGATGATCTTTCTGCTGCAAATCCATGAATACCAGAATGCGATCGGCAAGCAGAACTCCGTTCATGGATAATAATAACAATAATGTCAGAAACGCCAGGCTTATTCTTCTCATTTTAATCCTCTTTCAATCGCTTTTCCAAACGTCTGATCCTCTGCCGGACATCTTCGAGCAGCATACTTTGCGGATGCTCGACCAGCACTGTTTCATATTCGGTGATGGCGGTATCGGGATCATTCAGATCCTTTTCAAAAATCTCGGCTATTCTGTTTTGGGCATTGTCGTTATATTCGCTCTCCGGATATGTCTTTAACAGGTTTCGGTAAGTCGCGATCGCCATTTCATAATGTCCGGACCGGTGTTCGAGATCGGCTATGGACATGAGTATGACATCCCCCATACTGTTACCCGC
This sequence comes from Candidatus Zhuqueibacterota bacterium, assembly GCA_036351795.1. Lineage (GTDB taxonomy): Bacteria > Zhuqueibacterota > Zhuqueibacteria > Thermofontimicrobiales > Thiofontviventaceae > JAZBPW01. The sequence continues at coordinate 7,539 of JAZBPW010000125.1, forward strand.
AGCACCCTGTTGCATGTCCCGAAGCCCCTTTAATGCCATGTCATACCGTCCCTGCTCCATCAGAAGCATCTGTCTGGTATACGCTGATAGCATCTCCTCTGACTCACCATGTTCTTTGAGGAAAAGGCTCAGACTGAGTGCGTCGTTCACCAGAAATCCCCTTCTCTCTCTTCTTGAAAATGAGCTTGTCTCTATTATGTCAGTCAAACGTTTTGAAGCGGCATCAAATTGCCCTTCCCAGATATCGATCAAAGCAAGTCTATAGCGTGCGCGTTCGATGATTTTGTCGGGACAGGACTTATTTTCGACTGCCTTTTCGTACCAGCCACCAGCGCTTTTAAGATCTCCGCGCACGATATCACATTCGCCAATGTAATACAACGCCTCAAAATAAACATCACCCCTGGAACGATCCCTCGTAATTCCAAGGAATGCCTTTTTGGCACTATCCGGCTGATTGAACTGCTCCAAATATATCTGTCCAAGCCTCAGAGACGCCTCCTTCGTCTGTACCTCGGCGCCGTGTTCAGAAACGATTTTTTTATATTGTTTCAGCGATTCATCGAAATTGCCTCGCTGAAAAGCGGCTTCGGCCAATCCGTTTCGCGCTCTGGCGATATATTCTGAACCGGGATATAGCCGAAGAAACCTTCTGAACGCTTCTTCAGAGTATCTGTTTTCACCATCCTTCAATGCGGCGAGTGCAAAATTGAACAAGAGTTTTCCGCTCTCATCTTTTTCATTCAGCTTCCTGTCTAGAGCCGTATATTCATCCAGCGCATTTTTATAATCCGCATTTTGCATATGAAGTCCGGCAAGCAACCGGCTGAGCACCGGAGGTTTTCCCATCTCGCCCTGTTTCCGCTTGATAATTTTGATAATGAGCTCCGGTTCTTCGATATCCTTTGCCAGTCTTGATATCTGTCTTTCGATATATGCGTATTGAGCCGGCTCCCTGACCAGGTACTCGACGTAAAGCTGAGTTGCCTCCCTGTAATCGAGTCGCATATTATATAGATGCGCCAGATCGAGGAGAAATGAACTGCTGTGTGATCTGATGTTTTTCAAAGCATACTGATAGACGTCGACTGCCTCTTCGAACAATTTATATCTGATCATCGAATTGGCCACAGCCTGATAGGCGCCTCTGTTGTTTTTGTTCTTGTTGAGAACCGTATACCAGATTTCCATCGCCAGATCTTTATCACCCTTGAGATAGTGAGCCACACCCAGGTCTGCATCGAGGTGATAGCTTTTATTCATCGACTTCATCTCATTGATTATTTGAATGGCTTCATCGACTCTGTTCAACTCGAACAAACACTCTTTAATCCCGCGGTAATGGCTCATGTCACCAGGACGCTGGTCCCATAACTGCCTGTAGATGTCGAGAGCCGCGGCATAGTTACCGGACGATTCCAAAGTTCTCGCTTTTCTGTAGAGCTGTTCGAGATTGGATCTCTGAGCATCCTTCGCAATCATGCCGTTTACAATTGTCAGCGAAAATATAATGATAATCGCACTGATAAGAGACTGTCTATTTATTAATCGATTCATCCGATAGTGCCTCGAAGTATCTTTTTATCAATTCCTGGTAATCCTTTGTATATCCCTGTTTCACTGCCTCCAGCAGATCCTGCCTCAACTGTTTTTCCCGCTCTCCCAGATCTGCCGGTAATTGTGATGGACTCTTCACAAAATACTGCTTGCCTGTTTCGGCTTTTCTTTTCTTGCTGTAGTCCCTTCTTTGAATCGACTTCTGCGCGTCAAGAAGACGGGACAATATTTTCCGTTGGCGGTCAATCGTCTTCCTGTTCACATTCCTCTGCTGCATGTCCTTGATCACGTCTTCCATTTCTTCAGCAATATTGTCCATGCGTCCGAGTATGTCTGACCGGTTGCCAAATTCATTTTGCAGCTGCTCGAGCGACTTCTTCAGTGCCGCCTGCTCTGCAGCCAACCGAGCCATGGCAGCCTGCTGCTGAAGCGATAGCGCCTGACCCATACCCATCTGCATCGTCTGTTGATTGATCCCCTGCTGCTGGCATGACATGCTTTTCAACCGATCGAGCATTTGCTGAAGACCTGACGCGGATGAGGATGATGACAGATCGTCCATCGCGCTCATGAGCTGTTTCACGGCATCATTCATGGATGCCATCGCAAGACCCTGATGATTCACCGCACTGGATGTATTTCTCTCCTCAAATCGCGACAGACACTGATTCATTGAAGACATGGATTGCCCAATAGCCTTCATGATCTCCGGTGACATGAAGAATGACTGTTGTGAAAGCTCTCCGGCTTTGTCGGCCACTCGATTCAATCCGCTCAATAGATTCTGCTGCTGATCTGCCATTTTCTGGATGTGCGGACTGTTTCGATCGAGACCTTCACTGGAATGCAAAACCTTCTCCTGTTTCATTGAGAGATAGATCAGATCTTTTGACAGGGATTTCAGCGCTTTGGCAACCTGCCGCTTCTGCGACTGAAGAAATTCCTCCTTTGCTGTATTCAGCATGTTGGACAGGCCGGTGAGGGAGCTTTGGGCCTGGCTTCCCTTTCCTTTCGCGCTTTTCATATTACCGGATTTGAAATCCTGGCTGGCGGAACGCATATTCTGCTGCATGTTCTCCTGATCCATGAATTCGAGAGCCTCCTCCATGAGTTCTTCCGGCATATCATCGAACTCAGACATGCTCTTTTTGAGGTCTTCAATTCCTGCTTTCAATTCCTCTGTTTTATCCGCAATGCTATTCTGTTCTTCAGACATCTGCTGTCCTTCGTTTTCAGAGGCATTTTCTGCATTTTCCATGAGCTCTTTCTGTTGATTCACCAGATCTTCGGCCTTTTTCGCGAGCGCATCCAATTTTTGCTCTATCTGCAATCGTTTCAGCATGGAGAGCATTTTTTCAAGATTTTCCAGGAAATTCCTCTGGTTCATGTTAAGCTTTTCGACCGCTTTTTTCAACTGTTCCGGGTCGATCTCCTCCATGGCCTTCTGAAGTTCCTTCAGCGCCTCTTTCAGTTCCGGCGTCATCAATTCCTGCATCAAATCCTGCAGCTCCTGATACTTTTCCAGCGTTTCAACACTCAGGAGTTCATTTTTTTCCAACCGCTCCACCATCTGCTCCAGACGCTGTTCCAGGCTTTCCAGTTGCTGCTGCATTTGCTGTTGCGATTCCGCAACATCTTCGAGTTTTTCTTTCTCTTCCCAGTTTAAATTCGGATCCTTCTTCATTTCCTGAACAAGCTCTGATACTTTTTCCTTCAGCGATTTACTATGTTCATACATGCCTTCTATCGCATCGAATGCATCCTCATGCTCTTGCTGAACTTCTGTAAAGATCTCCTCCATCGATGGAAAGCGAATGGTGTAGGACGCCGTTTTCGCGCTTTTGGGACCGGACACAACATCATTATCAAAGACCTCCACATAATAGGAAACAATATCTTCGGGGAAGAGGTCAAGCGGTTTGAGATCCCATGTATGGCGAATGCCGAGCTGTCCTTCCTGTTGAGAATTTACTGGCAAGGTCACATATCCTACACTATCCTCGTTAGAGATATTGCTCTTCATTTTTTTGTAGGCGATCCGTGCCGATGAGAAGCCGAAATCATCTTCTGCGATGATTTCCAGGTCAAGCGCCATCTCCTCGGTGATATCCACATCACGCGCCGGTATTATAATTTTCACTGTCGGATATTGATCTGATATAGCCCGAACTCTGTAATCGATGGGGTCCGCGTTATTCCGGCCGGAATCGTCCGTCAGCCTGATGTAATAGGTGCTATCGCTCATCACGCGAAATCTCCCCGAGACCCTCTTTCCCGTTACCGCCATTTTCTTTCTGCCCGAATCTCCAAAAACAAGGTGGGCAGATTCAACGATCTTGTTGGTTTCGAGTCTCACATCCACCATACTGCCCCGAAGCGCTGTAATGTCTCCCACGTTTTCATCCAGCATCTCCGGACTCAAGCCGGAATATTCCGGATAGGTGATCCTGGCCTGCAGGTTTCTCACCAGCGGCAACTCTACGACTGATATCAGATGTTTCGCGCTACGAACAGGTCCAGACGAAAAAACGTATTCAACAGAATCTTTGATATTCTCAATGAGATAGGTATAACTGCTATCTCTGTTCATTGGAACTCTCGTTCTCGATTCGTTGCCGTTCACCACATTTTTGGAGAAAAGCAGAAGACGATCCGGAAGATTCTTACCTTCAGCAATTGCCCCTATTTCAACATCTGTGTTCTTGATGACTTCAATAGAACCCGGGTAGACGCGTAAATCAAATTCAGATTTTGTCGCATAGGCCTCATTCGGATGCAGCATATAAAATGCGGCTTCTTTGATCTCTCTATTAAATAGAATCAGAATCGCTCCAGCCACGACAAGTACAATGGAAAATATCCGCAATGCCCGATATAGGGGTCCTCGATTCAGGATCGATGTGAACTCCTTGTCTCGGGTCGCACTATCTGTTGCTGTCAGAGCGCGGTCGACCAGCGGCAAGGAATATCCCTCCCTGTTTTTCCGATGAAATCCATAGATCTGTATTGTGTTCAGCAATCCATCTCTGATCCCGGGGAAGGCATTCCCGATACGTGATGCGATTGAATCATCGTCAGGAGACTCTTTCCTCATTAAAATATCGAATATATGTCTGAGCGCATAGTAGAATAAGGATACGATGAGAATACCCAGCATCGCATAGACTGAAAATTGTCTGGCAATAGAGCTAATCCTGAAAAAATGAACGATTGCCAATGAGGTCAATATCACCACAATCGCGATGGCCGCGAAACAGAGAAGTCCCCTGATAAGGGACATCCATTTTTCTTTTCTCCTGACGCGATCGATTCTCTGCAGAAGAGCGTGGTATTTTAAGTCCGATTTTTTCATATAGAATAAGTCAATATCGTAGTTGCCCGCTTCACAGCATCATTCATACGGTTTAATTCATCAACGCATAGATAAATATATTCGTACCCATCTTCAGGGCCTTCAGTCGCGTCTCCTCAGTATTGCCATGAATTTCCGACGCAGGCCATCCATCCGAAATATTGGTATTGTAAGTATAGTATACCACCAGCCGTCCATCGTGGAAGATCCCATACCCTTCAGGGGGTCCGCCGTCATGTTCATGGATCTTGGGAAGTCCATTGGGAAAATCAAAATGGCTGTGGTATATCGGATGAGAAAATGGTATCGCTATAAGGTCATTCTTTGGAAAGACCTTTTTCATGACATCCCTGAAATATTTATCCATTCCATAATCATCATCCGCATAGAGAAATCCTCCGGACGACAGGTAAAGCCTCAGTCTTTGGGCCTCCTCATCCGAAAAAACAATTTTTCCGTGCCCCGTCATAAAAAGAACCGGTGTCGAGAAAAGCTCTTCCGACATGATATCCAGCTTTCTCTCTTCCTTAAGCGTATTGACGTTTGTCTCGTTGCGCATGAATTCGAGGAGATTGGGTATTGCAGAGGGATCATTGTACCAGTCACCTCCCCCGCGATATTTTAATCGCGCGATAGTAAATCCACTCTGTGCGTAGAGGCCTGACTCAGACCACAAACAACAAACAAGAATGAGGAATATCCAATACTTTTTCATCGCCTGATTTCTTGATATATTGATTCGAAACAAGAAGTTTTAACGTATTTCATATTTCATCTGTTCCTTGCAAGAAGAACGATTATAAATAAAAATAGCGGCGATGTTGAACGCGTCGCTATTTCATTCTCACCGTTTTATATTTTATTGCTCATTTCTTAATATCTATGAACGTCTCTTTTTTCAGCTCTTCCAACCATTCACCGATCTCTTTCTGCTGCTTGATAGATAAAGCCCATTTTTCAATCTGTTGCCAATCGGTATCAATTGAGATCTCTCTCGCACCTTTTTTATCATTCAGTTTCAGGATATGCCAGCCAAAACGCGTCTGGAACGGTTCTGAAATCTCTCCCGGCTCCAGAGAATTGATCACCTTGATGAACTCTTCCTCCTGCAACTCTTCGACAGCGAATAAGCCCAGATAGCCCCCGCTCTCTTTCGATGTCTCATCATCGGTGTACTTGCGCGCAATTTCGGCGAAATCAGCGTCCGGTTCATCCAGCATCGCCCGTATATTGCGCACACGGCTCTCGGATTCCATTGAATCATCCTTTGTCGCTGCCACCCTCACAAGGATATGTCGAACATTGATCTTTTCGCCCTGCCTGTCGACTCCCTGAATGATATGATATCCATGTTCTGTTTTCACGATCTCTGAAACCTCTCCCGGCTCAAGTCGAAAGGCCACCTCTTCAAACTCTTTGATGAATTCGCCACGCTGGAAATAGCCGAGTTCTCCTCCGCGTTCTTTGGACCCGGGATCTTCAGAAAACTCTTTCGCCAATTCGACAAAGTCTGCGCCATCATCCAATCGTGACTTGATCTCATTGATCTTCTCTTTCGCTCGTCTATCCGCTGCTTCTCCGGGCTTATTGGTAATGAGTATATGACTGATATCCGCTGTCTCTTTGAGCTCCGGCAGACTGTCCTCCATGGACTCATAGAATCCCTCGACTTCACGACGCGAAATTTGAATCTTTCTCATGTACTGCGCTTTTAATGCCTCAACCTTGAGATTATCTCTGACATCGTCTCTGAAATCTCTCTTTATTTTCGATATCGGCGACCCCAGGTATTCTTCAAGCTTTTCGACTGACCCCAGCTGTTCAATCATTCGATTGATCTGATTATCAAGCACATTGTCTACCTCTCTCTCATTCGCCTCTATCGTATCCTCTTCCGCCTTGGCCAAAAAGATCTTTTGGCTGATCATATTGTCCAGAACTTCCTGCTTAAGATCTTCAAATTTCTCTGTATCTACCCGCGGATCAATCTCCATCTGAAACGCAAGATTCAGGCTGTACTGCAGCAGATCAGAACGAAGAATGATATCATCATCTACGATGGCGACAATCTCGTCAATGATTTCCTGTTGAGCGGTCACTGATGAATAGGCACATGCAATGACCATCATGATTATAAATAACTTTCGCATTCACTACTCCGAAAAATTAAGTGTGTCCGGAACGATGCTCCGGCTTGTATCAGGCTGGCCGACATAGAGCTCTTCCAGATATTCGAAATTCTGCTCAATGGATGTCTTGTCTCTGAGATCTGTGATGTAATTGACATACAGATCTTCTCTCTTTTCATTAACCAGCCTATCAATGATTTTGTTTCTCACTTCTTCAAAATTTCTGATCGTGTTCGGATTTCGTTTTTCCAATATTTTAAATACATGATACCCGAATTGTGACTTTATCGGACGGGTGGTCGAGCCGCTCCGATACCTGAAAACATACCTGCTGATCTCAGGGACGACATCATCTTCACTGAAATATCCCGTATCGATTCGATCATTGCGTTCGTAGTCCAGCGACACTTCCCTGGCAAGCTGCTCAAAATCCTCCCCGGCCGACAGTCTTCTTTGAACAGCATTCGCTTCCTGAAGCGTTTCAACCAGAATATGCTGTGCCCTGATTTCTGTCTTCTCTGTCAGGAAATTATCATGATTTCTCTCGTAAAACTCGATTGCTTCGTCTTCAGATACAACGATTTTATTTCGAATCAAAGAATCGAGTATCGCCTCAACCAGGAAATCCTTTTCCGCCTTCTTTAAAGCCTTGAACAATTCTTCTTTCCGATGCAATCCCTGATTCATCGCCTCCTTGTAGAGAAGCTCCTTCGCCACCCACATATCGATATATGTTTGAATCTGTTCATGCGTCAACGTATTGCGGTACCCCTCAGGTATCATCTCTTTCAACATATCAAGGGTCAACTCATCATTATCTATTTTGACGACGACCTTGCTATCCGCCTTGTCTGAACCACAAGAAACCATGAGGATGGAAATAAACAGCAAGATAGATGCAAAGCCAGTAACCGGGCGCCATAGTGATCTATTCATCTTCTCTATGCTCTTCGAAAAGTTTTTCCAATCTATTCTCATAAATTGACACATCGATCTCTTTCTTCAGCTTGTCCAACCAGGCCTGCTCAAGGGAATTACTCAGCTCCCGGCTTACCTTCGAACGAAGGAATCTTTTTGATTCACTGAAAGACTTCAGCTTCTCCTCTCTGATATCCAACACTTTGATGATTGAATAATTGCTTCCAATCTTAATGGGGCCTGTGACGCCATTAAGCTCTGTTTCAAATGCCGGTTTACCCAAATGCGCCCTGTTCTCCTGAATGTAGCCCAACTTTCCCTTCTTCTTGATCGTTGAAGGCTTCTCATTATATCTCTCCGCAAGCCAGTCGAAATCTTTTCCGCTTTTTGCTTTGGCAGCGACCTCGTTGGCCCGCTCCGCATCCTTGACGAATATCTCCTGAACTGATCTCGTTTCCGGCTCCTTGAATTCATCGCGATGTCTCTCGAAATAGTCCATCATGAGCGAATCGGTCACATTGACTTTGGAATCGACCTCCCTGCTTTTTATTCTGGTTAACATGATGTTTTCGCGAAATCCTTTTAATACCTCTTTGACCTCCTTTTTCTCACTGATATTTTTACGCTCCGCCTCTTTTGTCAGCAATACCTGGGGTATCAATCGACGATTCATCAGCGTAAGCACCTCGCTCTTCTCTGTGATATTCGGCCTTCTCATGACCGGAAATCGAGCGTACTCTTCGAAAAAAGCATCAATATCGATCACACCACCATCATACGTGAAGAGAGGCTTCTGCAATTCCTCGTCCGACAAACGCGCGAGCATACTGTCCACTCGTATTGGAACAGCCAGCTTTTTTTTCACCGAAGTATCCTCTGTAGCCGCTCTGAGGATAATATCAATATTCTCCTCGAACAATTGCGCATTGTATCGCTTCTTGAGACCACTGATGAAATCCATGTATGTCTTTTCCAGCTCCCTGCCTTTCATCCTGAGAAATTCCTGCTTTATTCTTCTTTTCTGGTCTTCAAAAGGACGAAGTTCAACATCAATGACTTCTATGACTTTGATGATCGATACACCTGTCTCAGTGGCGATTGGTTTCGACACATCCCCCTGGCGCATCGAATAGGCCTCTATGTATACCGGATCTTCTGAGACAAGCGGGGACCATTTGAGCAGCCGCGGGTGAACTGCGCTCTTGTTTCCACCCTCAGAGTACTTTGTTACCAACTCTGAAAATTCCATTCCTTTTTTGATCTCTTCTTTTATTTCTGCTATTTTATCATCAAGTATCTTCTGTTGATCCTGACCGGATTGCTGGTTCTTCTTCAAAGCGATCTCATACACCTTCACATGCTTTCCGGATTTCTTGTAGACTTTTTTCAGCAACGACTCGGGAATCTGCCTGGAGACCACCTCATCCTCAACCAGCTGCCTCAGGATTGTGTTTTCGCCACGTTTGTTGACCTGCTCAATGACTTTCGGATCTTTGTCCAATCCCTGTGAGTAGGCAGCGACAATCTTGAGTTCGTTTTCAACGAGCTTGTTCAAGTAGTTAAGTTTTTCATCGAGTGTTGCCTTTCCAAGTGCCTCTTCACTTTTACCCCTGGTAAAACCGGATTCAAAATCAGTGACCGTAATCACTCTACCGCCAACACGGGCGAGCGGTTGTTCTGCTTTGTCACCACATCCGGATAAAGCGCTGAGAATCAGCACGAGTATAAAAAGAGTTGCACTGAACCGTTTAAGAACCATTTTTCCTCCCGAATTCATTAACCTGGAACATTCCGCTATTTACAGGATAACCGTTAAAATACTGAATTACAATAAACTTTGCAAGAAATTTTTAGAGTATTCTATGCTATTGGATTTAATTTTTTTCAGATCAAGCCTCAATCCCAAAGCATTGCCTTTACTCTGATAGAATGTCGCTTTGCCCGCAGCTTTATCAACTATTGAAACCACACGCCTGTTTATAAGTTCCTTATCCACAATATGTTCATCAAAGAGGATATTCATGCTGTCATCATTGATCGTGATCCGTGTCAGGCCAAGCTGAGCGCCGACAACTTTCAGATAAATCATAAATATCAGATTCTGAGCCTCGCTTGGCATCGGTCCGAATCTATCCACCAGCTCATGCTTGACATCATCGACTGCCTCAACACGTGTTGCCTCTGCAAGAATTTTATACACGCGTACACGCTCCTCCGGCTGTCCGACATAGCTGTCCGGAATGTATGCATCTGCGTTCAGATCGACTTTTACCTCAATTTGATCTTCCTTTGATTTTCCCTGGATACCAAGCTTCTCATTGCGCAGCTCTTCAACAGCGTCTTCGACGATTTTGGTGTACATATCATAACCCAGGGACACAATAAAGCCGCTCTGCTCTCCACCAAGAATATTTCCCGCGCCCCTGATCTGAAGATCCCGCATCGCAATCTGGAAGCCGGATCCGAGTTCCGTGAATTCTTCAATCGTTCTCAAACGCTTGATCGCACCCTGCGTCAATTGCTGGATCGGAGGAACAATGAGATAAGCATATGCGCGCTGATTGGATCGTCCCACGCGCCCCCGCAATTGATAAAGTTGTGACAGACCAAACTGATCGGCCCTGTTGATAATGAGTGTATTGACATTGGGGATATCCAGTCCTGACTCGATGATCATTGTGGATAACAAGCAGTTGTATTTTCCCTCTGAAAAATCCCACATGATCTTCTCCAGCTCCGTCTCATCCATCTGACCATGCGCCACGGCGAATGAAACTTCGGGAATCAGTCTTCTCAACAGCCCGGCCATCGCGTAAATCGATTTGACACGATTGTGCACAAAGAATATCTGCCCGCCTCTCTCCACTTCTTTCAATATGGCCATGCGTATTAATTTCTTGTCAAAAGGAATAACGTCTGTCGCGATCGGAAGTCTTCCCTGCGGCGGCGTGTTGATCAGCGACATATCTCTGACCCCCATCAACGCCATATTCAGCGTTCTCGGTATCGGGGTCGCCGTCATCGTCAGGATGTCCGCCGACACTTTCAGTTTTTTAAGCTTCTCTTTGTGCTTTACTCCGAAACGCTGCTCCTCGTCGATGATGATGAGTCCCAGATCATCGAAAATAATGTCCCTGGATAACAGTCGGTGCGTGCCGATGACAATATCGACCTTTTTCTCCTTGATCCACTCGACGATCTTTTTCTGCTCGGCGCGAGAACGAAACCGGGAAAGCATTTCTACCTTTACAGGAAATTGCGCCAGCCTTTCTCTGAATGTATTGTAGTGCTGCAGCGCAAGCACTGTTGTCGGTACCAACACGACAACCTGTTTGTTGTCATTCACCGCCTTGAAAGCGGCGCGTAACGCCACCTCCGTCTTGCCATAGCCGACATCGCCGCACACAATTCTGTCCATAGGACTGCGATTTTCCATATCCCGCTTGATATCTCTGGTCGCATTTTGCTGGTCTGGTGTATCTTCAAACGCAAAGGACGCTTCCAGCTCTTTCTGCCATGTGGTGTCTTTTGAAAAGCTGAATCCCTTTGAATCCTTTCTTCTCGCATAAATATCGATCAACTCACGGGCGATGTCTTTCACCTTCTTCTTCGTTCTCGACTTGAGTTTTTCCCAATCCATACCGCCAAGTTTGCTGATCTGAGGTACCGAGCCCTCCTTTGCCGAATATTTCTGAACCCGCTGCATTTTTTCCAGGGGTACGTACAAGCGGTCTTTATCCCTGTATTCGAGAACAATACATTCTCTTTCATTATTATTCACCTTGATCTTCTTCAGGCCGGAATAGATCCCGATACCATGATCAACATGAACAATGTAATCGCCCGCTTTGAGTGCATTGAGTTGTCTCAGCGAAAGCCCACTCAGCATTCGCTTGCGTCTGAAGCGTCTTCTTACCCGACCGTAAAACTGGTTATCCGTGAAAATCGCAAGACGGCCTTCTTTGAATATGAAACCCTGAAAGAGCGGATAGACGTGGAATGAGATTATTGCCGTATCGATACCCACATCGCTCATGATATCCTCAAGCCTCTCGATCTGACCGCCGCTCTCACAAAAGAAGTGGATGTTGTATGGATCATCACTCTCGCAAATCTCATCGATCTGTTTCTTCAATAGTTTGAAATTACCACGAAAGCTCTCCTGACTATTTACAGAAAACTGAACAACTGGTCTTTTAGTCGAATGCACGGTGTCGCAATAGACAGTGCGAAACTGCTTCAGCCTGGATTTAATCTCTTTTCGGGAGAGATAGAGTTCTTCCGGGGGTTGAATGCTCACCTGGCTGGACCTTGTGTGATAGGCATTCTCCGCTTCACCGTATTTGTTATCAATGACGTTAACAACCTGACGACTCTCATCCAGGATGACCGAAGTATCCTCATCAAAATAGTCAAATAGAGAGACAAGCCCGGTGTGATTATATGTGTCACTGTCCTCAGGGAATTGCGGGTACAGGTTGAGCTGTTCCAGTTTGCGAATTGACCGCTGTGTTTCGGGATCAAACTCCCTGATGGATTCAACAGTGTCTCCGAAAAATTCGATTCGAACAGGATGCTCCCTGGCAAAAGGGTATACATCAATGATACCACCACGAATGCTCATCTCGCCGCAATTCTCGGCCATGGGTTCTCTACTGAAATCAAGATCGATCAATCGGGATTTGATCTCTTCGAAAGCGTATGAATGACCATTAACTATCTTAAGTTGTTGTTTTTTATATAAATTAGGTGATATTATTTTCTTTGAGAGGCTCTGCGCCGTGGTAATGACGATCGAAGGTCTGTCCCGAACGATCCTTTCGAGCGACTCCTGAAAATATCCCTTGCGATTATTATCAGTAAAAACTGTTTCATAGGGCCGATCTCTCTGATCGGGCAAATAGGAGACATTTTCCGGATCCAGAATGACTTCCAGGTCATCCTTGATGAGCTCGGCATGCTCCTCATCTGATGTGACATAAAGGATGCTGCTCCCCAAATTTTCATATAACAATGCGAGCATCAGAGATCTGAAAGATCCATGCAGACCTTTTGTTTCGACATCGACTCTCTGCTTTACTTTATCCAGAAGCTTTTCAAATGCTTCAGATTCCGCAATAGCTTTTTTTATCAATTCAATAGCCATGAGTATCCATAAAATTAAACCCGGATGGATCGTCATCCATCAGGGTTTTCATTCTGCAGTACAACCTGCTCATATATTCAGCCTACGACAATCAGGAGATAGCAAGCGCCTCTTTAACGAAACCACCCGCCTCTTTCAGGCGCTTCTCTGCTTCGGCGCGGTCGACCTGCTTGAAATACATAACCAGTGCGGTTTTGACATGACCTCCCGCTGCCAGCAGATACTTTTCCGCCTCATAATAATCGGTGATTCCGGTGACGATCATGATCGTTCGCTTGGATCTTTCCTCCAGCTTTTTTGATGTCATCTGAAGATCGACCATCATATTGCTGTACACCTTGCCGAGACGGATCATCGTCGTGGTTGTGATCATATTGAGAACCAGTTTTTCAGCTGTTCCCGATTTCATCCGGGTCGATCCCATGATGGGTTCCGGTCCGACGAAGGGACAGATTGCGACGTCTACATCGAGGTTCATCGTTGATCGTCGCGTACAGGAGATGTACAATGTTTTCGCCCTGATTTCCCTTGCTTTCTCGATGGCGCCGACGACGTATGGCGTTCTTCGACTGGCGGCAATACCGCACGCCACATCTTTTTCACAAAACCCTCTTTCCATCAAATCGATGGCACCCTGCTCCTTGTTATCCTCGGCGCCCTCCTGCGCCCGGACCAGGGCGGCATAACCGCCGGCGATGATACCCTGCACCATCTCAGGATCGGCGCCAAAGGTCGGTGGTATTTCAGATGCATCCAGCACCCCCAGTCTTCCACTGGTGCCTGCGCCGACATAAAACAGCCGGCCGCCATTTTTGAACGCTTCAACCACGATCTCGACTGCCTGCGCAATGTATGGAATCTCTTTTTCAACCACAAGCGGAACTGTCTGATCCTCTTTGTTTATTGTCTTCAATACATCGATAATCGACATCGAATCTATTTCAGCTGTATTAGGATTTCTCTGTTCCGTATCCAGGTTTGTAATCTCTTGGAATCTTTCATTTCCCAAATAATATACCTACCCTCCAGTATGTAATGCAGAATCTATAACAATCAACACTCTCTCTTTCACCGCCAAACCGGATGTCACAGGAATTTTTTTCACGGGAACGTTCGGATAGGCGGCTTGAAATCTATGCAACTCTCCACTCAAATCGCCCCCTTTAATGGCAACGATACACGCGTTGTCAGTGGCAAAACCTGCAGACCATTCGTAAACGCTCTTCAAATCGCTCACAGCTCTACTCAGCACATAATCAAATCGAGCGGCATACTTTTCATTTTGAACGGCAATCTCCGCTCTCTGGTTCAACACTTCAACCTGAGACAACCCGAGCTCAGCGACAACATCCCTCAAAAACAGGGTTTTCATGCGTTTTGAATCGAGAAGAACCATGTGAAGATCCGGTCGCTCAATCAGAAGTGGAATTCCGGGGAATCCGGCTCCCGTACCGATATCGATCACATGCCCCCCCTGTTTTAGAGAAAACACATCCAGAATCGCCAGCGAATCGAGAATATGGTGCTTCACGATATGCGCCTCGTCCCGTTTTGATATCAGGTTTGTTCTCTGATTCCATGTCAGCAACCTCTCCACAAACAGAGAAAATTGAAGCACCTTATCCCCGGAGAGAGCACGGCCGGTGCGTCGCATTTGCTCTTGCAAAATTTCAATCTGTTTTTCGATGCTATGCGAATGTTTCACGTGGAACATTCTCTTGTGATATGTAACATATCTCTATCTTTTCTTCAAATGAACCAAAAGTACTGCAATGTCTGAGGGAGAGACTCCAGCGATTCGTGACGCCTGGGCGACAGATCGTGGTCTGATCCTTTGCAGCTTTTCACTGGACTCAGCGGATAAAGACGAGATCGCTTCATAATTGAATTCTTCCGGTATGAGATAGTCTTCCATACGCCGCATCTTCTCTATCTGCTGTCTCTGTTTGTTCAGATACCCCTCATATTTGATATCAATCTCTACCTGGTTTCTGACCGAGGCCATCAATGTTCCACCGCCCATTCCAGAAAAGAGTGGATGGTCGATGCGATCCATAAAAAGGTCAATTGTGACGCCAGGGCGCTTCAGTAGCCGATATATACTCTCCTTCTCGCTGAGTCCAGCAAGTTCAGCTCTGTTTAATATCCTGTTCAGTTCTGAAATTTCTGGTCTCAATCTCTTCAGTTCTTCAATATACTGTGTGATCAATCCTCTTTTTTCTACAAAATAGGCGTGGGTATCTTTGTCGATGAGCCCGAATTCCCGGCCGTAATCCATCAGCCGCATATCCGCGTTATCCTGTCTCAGAGAAAGCCGGTGCTCGGCGAGAGATGTAAACATTCGATAAGGCTCTCTGATCTCCTTTGTCACAAGATCATCCGTCAACACTCCGATATACGCTTCGGAGCGTTTTAAAACAAATGGATCTTTTCCCTCTATTTTCAAACTCGCATTGATGCCTGCGATCATTCCCTGTGCCGCAGCCTCCTCATAGCCCGACGTCCCGTTGATTTGACCGGCGAAATACAACAGGTCGATATCCTTTGTTTCCATGGTGGTGTTCAGTTGAGAAGGATAGAAATAATCATATTCAATCGCATATCCCAATCGCGTGAGCTCCGCATTTTCCAGTCCAGCAACCGACCTGACGGCTTTCAGTTGTACATCCTCACTCAGACTCGTGGCAAATCCGTTCAGATAGTATTCATTCGTATACAATCCTTCCGGTTCCAGGTAGAGTTGATGACTCGTCTTATCGGGGAACCGGACGATTTTGACCTCTACCGATGGACAGTACCGTGGCCCCACTCCGATGATTTTGCCTGTGTACAAAGGCGATCTGTCCAGCCCGGACCGGATGATGCGATGTGTCTCTTCTGTTGTCTTTGTCAGATAACACGGCACTTGCTCCTGCCGGATCTTCTCCGTTTGATACGAGAATGGCCGGGGATCCTCATCGCCATTTTGGATTTCCATGACATTCAGATCAACTGTCGATCCGTCAATTCGAGGCGGTGTGCCGGTTTTCAAGCGACCCGTGGCAAAACCGTGGGATACCAGATCCTCTGTCAATCCAATTGCAGGAAACTCACCATCCCTTCCCGCAGCGTATTGAAACAGCCCGATATGGATCAAGCCATTGAGAAAAGTCCCTGTGGTCAATACGACAGCACGGCAGTCGATTTCGGCTCCTGTAAACAGCTTTACGCCGGTCACACGCTTTTCTTTCGTATTGATCCCCACAACCATGGACTGTTTGATATCCAGATTGTTTTGACCTTCCAGCGCCTTCAGCATTCTCAACGCGTATTGCAACTTGTCCGCCTGCGCCCGTGGCGACCATACAGCGGGTCCTTTTGACCGGTTGAGCATCCGGAACTGTATTCCGGTATCATCGATGGCCTTTCCCATCTCTCCGCCAAGCGCATCAATTTCCCTCACCAGATGTCCTTTGGCCAATCCTCCGATCGCGGGATTACATGGCATTTTGGCCACCGTACTGATATCCATGGTGAACAGCACTGTTTTCATTCCCATACGCGCAGACGCCAGTGCGGCTTCGCAACCGGCATGTCCGCCACCCACGACAGCCACATCATATTTTTTATTCGCTAAGATCATAATAGATGTTTCACGTGAAACATTGACATCAATATAGCACTCTTCTTGCTATTTACCAATGCAAAAATTATCGAATATATGGTTTAAAATATCTTCGCTGGTCACCTCACCAATGATTTCACCAAGACTTTCCATGGCGCTTCTTAAATCCACAACGATGAATTCGGATGACATGGAATCCTTGATTCCCAGCAATGCATCCTCCAATGCGTCCTGCGCACGCCGCAGGGCGTGTAAATGTCTTGAGCGTGAAATGACCACCTCATCCGTCTGTGACTTAACGATGCCCCGGTCTTTGAAAACTGCCTCAGTCACCGCCTTTTCAAGATCAGTAATGCCTGTCATGTTCTTTGCCGATATCCTCACAGGGGGAATGTTCATCTCTCCGTACGCGATGGAGTCTATATCTATTTTCTCATCGAGATCGATCTTGTTGATAACGCATACGATCGAGGTGTCTCTCTTCTTCCAACGCTCTATCATTCTCTCCGCAATCTCATGATCATCCTTTGTCAGTGGTTGTGAGGCGTCCAGAACGTGCAGGATCAGATCGGCTGTCTCCGTATGACGCCGGGTTCTGCTGATCCCCTCTATTTCCACAATGTCCCCAGACTCCGCTATGCCCGCGGTATCCACGGCCCTGAACAGTATCCCTGATATATCCAGCTGCTCTTCCAAAAAATCGCGCGTCGTACCTGGAATTGAAGTCACAATTGCCCGATCTTCTTTCAGCAGGGCGTTCAGTAAACTCGATTTTCCCACATTCGGCCTGCCAACGATCACAAGCTTGATCCCCTCCTTTATAATCTTTCCCCTGTCATAGGACGAAATCATATTTACAATTGTTGTCAGAACGGCTGCTATTCTGGCCGATATATCTTCCGCGTCCGTGATCTGAATATTCTCTTCAGAAAAATCGAGCTCTAGCTCCATCATTGAACAAAGGGAGATGAGTTCATTTCTCAAACCAGCGACGTTCTCATACAATTTTCCATCCAGTTGCTGCAATGATGCCTGCAACCCAGCCTCTGTTCTTGCTTCGATGAGATCCGCTACTGCTTCGGCCTGTGACAGGTCTATCCTGCCGTTCAGGAATGCGCGTTTGGTGAACTCACCGGGATCAGCCGGTCTTGCACCATGGCGTATCAGCAGCTCCAGTATTCTCCGGCTGACATACATGCCGCCGTGGCAACTGACTTCAACCATGTCCTCAGCCGTATATGACTTCGGTTCTCTGAATATCGTTACCAGGACATGATCCAGTGTGACATCACCATCTCGGATAGATCCATAGTAAGGCCGCCACGATTTATATTCGCCTTTATCAGATTCGTCCTTGAATACCTTTTTGAGTATATCGATAGACGCATCACCGCTCATTCGAATGATGGATATTCCACCAATTCCAACGGGGGTTGATATGGCGGCGATGGTATCCTCGCCATCACCTGTACTCATGTATGTTGCTCCTATTTAAAAAGCCCCGTCATTTTCCGACAGGGCTTTCTGATATCGTTTATATATTTAAAAGTATCGTGCTCTCTGTTTGGCGAAGCAGAAGCAATGCCTTCCACTTTTTCTATTTCTTCGACAAGGCAGGTGCTACGTCCCCTGTATCTTTCCTGTCGGGAGTGAATTTTTGTTGCAGCATTGAAAATACATTGAACAGCGTATAATACAAATTCAATCCAGAGGGAAAACTATAGAATATAAATGTGAGAAACAGGGGCATGATATATACCATTGCTTTTTGCTTGGGATCCCGCATGGTCATCTTCTGTTGCAAGAACATCGTCGCTCCCATCAACAGCGGAATAATATGCAGATCGGCTCCCAGAAACGGCAATGAAAACGGAAGCGTCGCTATTGTGTCCGGTGCGGACAGATCCTTGATCCATAGTATAAAGGGCTCCTGACGCAACTGAATCGTATTTCTGAATACGAGAAAAATAGACCATAACAACGGCATCTGTAGAAGCATCGGTAGACAACCGCTCAACGGATTGACACCATGCTCCTTGTAGAGCTTCATGGTCTCCTTGTTCATCCGCTGCGGATCATTTTGATATTTTTCCTTGAGCTCTGCCATCAATGGCTGCAGCTTCTGCATCTCATGCATTGAGACGTAACTCTTCCTCGTCAGAGGAAAAACCACAATCTTCACGAGTATCGAAAAAATGATCAACACCCATCCGTAGTTCGGGATGTAGTTGTGAAGGAATTTAAAGACGCTGATCACAAGCTTGGAAAATGGTCTGATAAAACCCGGTCCCCATCCCATGATCTTCTCGAAACCTGAATGGTATTGTTTGACTGTCGAATAATCCAATGGTCCGATATAGACCTGGAATCTTTCCGCATAATTATTTTTGTTTCTCTCCGGTATTTTCATCTGTAGGTGGCCGGAGTAATTTTTATAGAATTCTCCTGTTGAGCTCTTGAATGAATTAGCCTTCAGCTTTGCCGATACATCGTTATCCGACTTTGGAAAGATCGCCGATATGAAATACTTGCTACGTATGCCAATCCAATCAATTTGCCCTTCTACCGGACCGAGCGTTTTACTTTCCTTTGGCTTGGCGGATATACTCAGTTCTTCTTTATCACCACCGGTGAAGATATAGGCCTTTGAATTATTCAGATCTTCCTTGGTATTTTTCTCGGTGAGATTCAACCCGGACAACCAGTCTAACGTGTACTTTTGATCACTAATCATATCATCGAGGTTTATCAGTTCAACATCCAGATCAAAATGATATGTATCGTTGTAAAATGTATATGTCTTGATCAATTTCTGTCTATCACCGAGTTCGAGTACGAAGCGGACCGTCGCTTCTGTATTCGACTCACTCAGATGAACTGTCTTCTTATCCGCACTGAACAAAAAATCATGGGTCATTAGCGTGTCTTCGTCTACGGCAAACTTTACAGCAAGATTTCCATAGCCATCATCCTTGATCAATTGCACCGGTATTTCACTCTCCGTGCCGTAGAAGTAATCGGTCAGCTCCCACCTCCTGACAGTGGCGCCTTTCGTTGAGAAGACGGCTTTGTATTTACTCGTGTATATTTCTATATCCTCGCCGGTGCCGGTTGTCAGGTTACTTTCAATCTGACTGGTCACATCATCACCGGCAGGTCCTGCCGTAGGAGACTGCATATCATCATCGGGTTTTTCTAGCGGCTTGACATCTTCAACAACTTTCTCTTCAGATGGCATTTCCTGTTCGTATGTTGGCTCTACTTTTTCAAGACCCAACACCTTCTCTTTATAATAATCCGTTTGTGTGAAAACGAGAAGAGCGCCGATCAGTATAAATGCCAAAACAGTTCTTTTATCCATGAGAATCCTTTACGATAAGTCAATTTAACGGATCGTAACCACCCGCATTAAATGGATTACATCTCAATATCCGCCATAGGGAAAGATACGTTCCTTTGATCACGCCATACTTTTTATATGCCTGTATTGCATAATTCGAACAACTCGGATAAAATCGGCATGTAGGTGGAAACATCGGTGAAATGATTTTCTGGTATACTCTTATTATGAATATAAATACACTTTTCATAATCGAATTTTTTCCAGGATTTCCTTTCTTAAATCTGAAAACGTCATTTCATATTTTTTTGCAAGAAGAATCAAATGCCTTTTTTCAGGAAAATACTGTTTATTGTTTCTGTAGATTTCCTTCATCATTCTCTTGAGTCGATTTCTCCGGACACTCCCTTTCACCCTCCTGGATACAGCAAACCCAATCTTAAAGTCTGCTGAGCTGACGTGGAGAATATCGATCAAGTCTCCCCTTTTAAATTTTCCTTGTTTAAATATGAAGTTGAACTCTCGTTTATCAGATAATATTTCACTTTTTGAAAGTGAATTTTCCTTCATAGTTCAAGCGGCTCACACTATTCGTCACTAACCGAAAGTTTTTTTCTTCCCTTGGCTCTTCTTCTTTTGAGTACCAGACGACCACTTTTGGTTTTCATTCTCTCTCTGAAACCATGTTTGTTCTTTCTTTTTTTATTGCTGGGTTGATATGTGCGCTTCATTTAATTTTCCTTTTCCTTGATTTACTCTGATTGATTTTGTTTTATCCTAGAAAATTATTAATAATTTACATCAAAGTCAAGTGATTTTTATTCGTAAGCAGTATAAAAAAATCTTTTTTTTTCTTTGGGATTTATTTTTGATTTTCGTAAATTGAGTTTCGATGCTAAAAATGTGCATATTTATAACATGTTGATAACTTAATGTGACTGCCATTTTTATTATATTCAAATTTTCATGTATTCCGGGCGTCTGAGAACTAGCTTTAGTCAATTTATCTTTTATCTATTTGATTATATTTGGGTTATCTATATTTATAGATAAACATGGAAGTTAAAATATTTTTTTTATCATTATCGCTTTTAACTTATTGAAATTTTTACCCGGATATAAGAATGTGGATAAATTGTGAATAAACTACCACCAGGGAGATAGATCATGTCACGAAACATTGATGAAATATGGGGAGAAATCCTGGATCTTGTGAAGGCCGAAATGACGGAGCAAACGTTCACAACATGGTTCAACCCGATTGTACCTCTCAAGTTGAAAAATACAACAATTACGATTCAGGTCCCGAACCAGTTTTTTTATGAATTCATCGATAAGCATTATGGAACTTTGCTTGAGAATGCAATAAAACAGGTCCTTGGCACCAAGTTTATTGCAGACTTTTCTGTGGCTGTGAATCAACAGGATGAGATTCCAAAAGATCTGTCAGTCAAAAAAATTCCTTCCGTTGAACTGGATGATAAGAGTCAATTAAATGAAAGATACATCTTTGAAAATTTTGTAGAAGGAAACAGCAATCAATTCGCAAAGGCAGCTTCCCTTGCCGTTGCCGAAGCTCCCGGAAAAACATCTTTTAATCCACTGGTCATTTACGGCGGCGTTGGATTGGGAAAAACACATCTGATTCAGGCAGTCGGCAATCACATAAGGATAAAAGACCCTAGTAAAAAGATTTTATATGTATCAAGTGAAAAGTTCACCATAGAATTCATCGAGTCCGTACAACGAAACAGAATGAAAGAATTCAGTAATATCTACAGGTTGGTTGATATTCTCATCGTCGATGATATTCATTTCTTCATCAATAAAGAAAGAACTCAAGAAGAATTTTTTCACACATTCAATACGTTGCATCATAAGGGGAAGCAGATCATCATGTCATCGGACAGACCTCCCAAAGATTTGAAAGGGATGGAGGAAAGGTTGTTGTCGCGATTTCAGTGGGGTCTGGTTGTGGATATTCAACCACCTGATCTTGAGACAAGAATCGCCATCCTTCAGAAAAAAGCCGAGGAAAACGGGATTGAGCTGGAGAATGATATTGTGGAATTATTTGCACAAAATATTATTTCAAATATAAGAGAGCTTGAAGGCGCATTGATTCGTCTTCTTGCAAAATCTTCGCTTGATTCACAGGACATCAACATGGATCTTGCCAAAGGAGTGCTTAAAGATCTTCGATTGAACAAAAAGCAAAACCTCAGTATTGAAGAGATGCAGCGGATTGTAGCAGCTCATTTTGGAATTCCGGAGGACATGCTTCGGGCGAAAACCAGAAAAAAAGAGATCGTATATGCAAGGCAAGTGTGTATGTTTCTCTCTAAATATTATACCAAGCACTCTCTCAAGACAATCGGATTGCATTTTGGAGGGAGAGATCACAGCACTGTGATCCATGCAAATCATACAATTGAAGAGCTTGTCAAATCGGATAAACAGGTTAAAGAAGATATCAATGCGTTGAAAAGAAAAATTGAAATTGCAAGTTTGTAGAAGTCCGCTGAGTTATGCACATACATAAATGAAACACATTGTTCATTTTAAATAAAAACAAATAATTAATTCTCTAATTTTATTCACACTGACATGTTATTATTGTGGATATCGTGTGTACCAAATGTTAATAACTTGATAATTTAAAAATTGGCGTATTTACCATGTCAATAATAATAATCTTATCAACATCTATCCAACAGACTGCCGATATATTTATGTGTCCCTATTTCGCTTTTTTTTAAACATTTATAAATTTTTTCAACAAAGTTTTCAACATATCCACATTACTATAGACTACTAATTCTATAAATATATTATTTAATTTTTATTGATATATTATCAAATTTTTATTATATTGTATGGATGTTCTTAATATAATTATTCATATTATGATTGGGAGCTCATCATGAACTTCACAATTTCAAAAAATGATTTCTATAAAAGCCTGCAAAAAGTTATTGGTGTTATTCCTTCCAAAACAACGATTCCGATTCTGGAAAATGTTCTTCTCGAGTTGAAAGAGGAAAAACTGCATCTGACCGGTACAGACCTCGAGATATGCGTTTCCACAGAGATCAAAGTCAATGGTGTTCAAACCGGTACTTGTACAGTGCCTGCAAAAGCATTAAATGATATTTTAAGAGAATTGCCGGATGTCCCTATCGAGATCACGTTGGATGGAAATAACATGCTGCACCTTAAAACCGAGAAGGGGTTGTACAAATTAGTTGCACAGCCCAAAGATGAATTCCCGAGCATCGTTGTTGAAGAGAGCGAAGGCAAATTGGAGATGGAGAGCAGTTCACTTTCCCGGTTGATCGATAAAACAATTTTCGCTGTATCCAGTGATGAATTACGTCCAACCTTGATGGGGGTATATTTCCAGCTTCTGGAGGATGAATTAAGATGTGTCGCTACTGATGGCCATCGTCTTGTAAAGCTGTCGAACAGGAATTATAAATCGGAAGAATTTCAGAAAAGCGTAATTGTCCCCACGAAAGCACTTTCACTGGTTCATAAAAATATAGATTCCCTTCCTAATAAAGATGAAAAAATGGTGAGTTTCTCAGTTGGTGAAAATCATGTGATATTCAGGATGTACGATACATTTATCTATTCGAAAATCATAGAAGGAAATTATCCGAAATATGAAAATGTGATTCCAATGAACAATGACAAAAAACTGGTTGTCAACCGAGATGACCTGGCTGCTTCTGTGAAACGTGTGGCCATATTTTCAAATTTATTAACACATCAGATCAAATTTCATGTTGAAGATAATAGAATGGTTGTATCCTCTGAAGATATTGAATTTGGCGGAGAAGGTAGTGAAGAGATCGCAGTGAAGTTCGACCATGAGAGTATGGAGATAGGATATAACGCCATGTATATTCTTGATGTCCTCAGGCATTTGGATACTGATGAAGTTCACATCAAGCTGAGCGATGCGGTGAGCGCGGCAATTGTCTATCCGTCGACTCAGCAGGAAAACGAAGATTTGATGATGCTGATTATGCCCATCCGGCTTAATGAGCAGTGATACCATAAAAGTTAAAAGAGATACAGAGAAAATAGAACTGGTACTTTCATGATCTTGCGTTCTCTTGAGCTACTCAGATTTAGAAATTATTCAAATGAACGCGTTCAGTTTGATGATCAAAGAAATATTTTTTGCGGCAAGAATGCACAGGGCAAATCAAATATACTCGAGGCCATTTATGTGCTCTGTATTTCAAGATCTTTCAGAACCAGATTTGAGAGAGAAGCGATACAGTTTAAGGAACATGACTGCAGTGTTCGTGGTGAGTTTGTTCTGGATAGCGGCAGAACCAGGAATGTCGTTTTCTACTTCAATAGAAAGGAAGGAAAGCAGGTCAGCATCGATCGCAAGCGGATAACGCGAATGTCTGATTATATTGGACAGTTTCCAGTGGTTCTTTCATCACCGGAAGAGTATGATCTGACATCCGGTCCGCCCGCATCGAGAAGAAGGTTCATGGATATACTGTTTTCTCAATTGAGTACCAACTATCTCCATGAACTTCAGGACTATCTGCAGGTACTGAAACAGCGCAATGCCATATTGAATGATGCGAAGTACAATCGACGCAATGTATCAGCAACGATAGAACCATGGAACGATTCACTGATTGAGAAGGGAAGCAGGATCATCTGGAATAGATTAGCGTTTTCCGATCAGATCAATACTTTGGTGGGGTCGATATATTCACAGTTGTCCAATAATGATGAAAGACTACATTTTTCCTATAGCAACTTCACAGGTATTGCTGAATTTGAAGAGTTAAGAGAAGCTTACATTGAAAGACTTTTGTCGAACCATCAGCAGGAAATAGAGCATGGAAAAACATTGACAGGGCCTCATCGCGATGATTATATTTTTACAATCGATGGGAAGAATCTGAGAAAATACGGATCGAGGGGACAACATAAAACTGTTTTAATCGCTCTGATGATTGCTGAGTATAAAATGATTAAGGATAAAAAAAAGGAGACCCCCCTTATTCTTGTAGATGATCTATTTTCTGAACTGGATAAAACCAGGGAAGAGAAGATCATTCAATATCTTCAGAATATGGGACAGAATTTTTTAACGACGACACTGCCGGTGAAGGAATCGATTCATTATACAGGAATGAACAATATAACACACTTTGAAGTTAAAAACGGGTTATTAGAAAAGTCGATATGAAATACCAGAATTTGGGTAGTGTCATTGATCAATTACTGAAGAATCTTGGAATTGAAGATCAGGTTCTTGAACATCAGGCAATTGCACTCTGGGATGAGATTGCCGGAAATAATATTTCAAAGAATACCAAAGCAATTCGAATTGAGGACGGTGTATTATTTGTCCGGGTGACAAGTGATGCATGGAAAAATGAATTGCTTTTTTATAAACCGGAATTGATTCAGAAACTGAATGAGAAAATTGGTAAAAGTATTGTAAGAGATATTTATCTGGTTTAATATGCGGGGCCTCTCTATTTTCCTTACCACCTCAGTCAATTCTTTTTTTATGAAGATTTCGGGACAGGTTTTGATTTACCATATGAAAGGTTTCTTTAATGGATGAGAAGGATAAAAATATTGGCGGGATAGATTATGATGCCAGTACCATTACCGTACTGAAAGGATTGGAAGCAGTCAGACGTCGTCCGGCTATGTACATCGGCGATGTCTCCATCAGAGGTCTGCATCACCTGGTCTATGAGGTTGTGGACAACAGCATCGACGAGGCTCTTGCAGGATATTGTACAGAAATTAAAGTAAAGATCCATAAAGATAATTCAATTTCTGTAATCGATAATGGCAGGGGTATTCCTGTAGATAAACATCCTACGCAAAAGAAATCTGCTCTGGAAGTTGTCATGACGATACTTCATGCCGGAGGCAAGTTCGATAAAAAATCGTATAAAGTATCCGGCGGACTGCATGGCGTCGGCGTATCGGTCGTTAATGCGCTCTCAGAATGGTGTGACGTTGAAGTCTACCGCAATGGAAAGATTTACCATCAGAGATATAAAAAGGGGGTCCCTCAGAGCGAGATTAAGATAAAAGGCGATGCAAATAAGACCGGTACAAAAACTGTTTTCATGGCGGACAGCGAGATCTTCAAAAAGATCAATTACAACTTTCAAATTCTAAGCGAACGTTTGAGAGAATTGGCTTTCCTTAATAAAGATCTTATCATCAAGATCGAAGATGAACGGGACGGAAAGTCGGATAAATTTCAATATAAAGGTGGATTGATAGCGTTTGTTCAGTATCTTGATCAAAACAGAGACGCAATTCAGAAAAAACCAGTCTATGTTGAGGGTGAAAAAGAAAATGTACCTGTTGAGATTGCCTTTCAGTACAATGACGGGTACACGGAAAATATTTTCTCCTATGTAAATAATATTCACACAATCGAAGGTGGATCGCATCTCATTGGTTTCAAGACAGCGCTGACGCGAACATTGAATAACTATGCGCTGAAAAACAATCTGTTGAAAAATGTGAGCTTTACATTATCTGGCGAAGACGTGAGAGAAGGACTAACGGCCGTGGTAAGTATAAAACACATTGAGCCTCAGTTCGAAGGTCAGACGAAGACAAAGTTGGGAAACAGTGAGGTGAAAGGAATTGTCGAATCTATTATTGGAGACGGACTCTCATTATATCTGGAGGAGAATCCTTCGGTTGCGAAAAAAATAATCGAAAAGTGTGTAAACGCAGCCCGCTCGAGAGAAGCCGCCCGAAAAGCGAGGGAGATCACAAGACGCAAGGGAATATTGAACGGCGGAGGATTGCCGGGCAAATTGGCTGATTGCTCCTTGAAAACATCAGAAGATACAGAGCTCTATTTGGTTGAGGGCGACTCTGCAGGAGGTTCTGCAAAACAGGGACGAGATAGACGTTTTCAGGCTATTTTGCCGCTGAAGGGCAAAATTCTCAATGTGGAAAAAGCACGGATAGACAAAATACTCACGAATGAAGAGATACGTACGATTATATCAGCGATTGGTACGGGAATAGGCGAAAGCGAGTTCGATATTTCCAAAATACGTTATGGCAAAATCATAATCATGACTGATGCCGATGTCGATGGTGCCCATATCAGAACACTTTTATTGACATTCTTCTTCAGATACATGAAACAGCTGATAGAGCAGGAACATATTTTTATTGCTCAACCACCGCTTTACAGATTATTTAAAGGTAAAGAGGAGTACTATGCTTATGATGACGAGGAGAGAGACGAGATACTAAAAAGAACTGGTAAGAACAATGTCAATTTACAACGATATAAAGGTTTGGGTGAAATGAATCCCGATCAATTGTGGAAGACCACGATGGATCCGGAAAACAGAATGATATTAAAGGTGACGATCGAAGAAGCTATTGAAGCGGATTTGATTTTTTCAACTTTAATGGGAGACAAAGTCGAACCCAGAAGAAAGTTTATTGAAGAGAACGCACAATACGTCAGAAATTTGGATATATAATATAGAGAGCAGAGCACAATGGAAATAAGGCGAGAAAGAGTTCTACCGATATTAATTGAAGAGGAAATGAAAAAATCGTACATCGATTATTCGATGTCGGTGATTGTTTCACGTGCGCTTCCTGATGTGAGAGATGGCATGAAACCGGTTCACAGGCGCGTGCTTTACGGCATGCATGGTCTTGGACTTAGACCCAACAGCGCATATAAGAAAAGTGCGAGAATTGTGGGCGAGGTCTTGGGAAAATACCACCCGCATGGTGATTCAGCAGTATATGATACAATGGTCAGAATGGTTCAGGATTTTTCTTTGCGCTATCCACTTGTCGATGGCCAGGGAAATTTTGGATCAGTTGATGGCGATTCTCCTGCGGCAATGCGTTACACTGAAGCCCGTCTGTCGAAGATTGCCGAAGAATTGCTGCGCGACTTGGATAAGGAAACAGTTGATTTCGTTCCCAATTTCGATGAATCTTTGAACGAACCGGTTGTACTTCCGTCTGTGCTGCCAAATTTGCTGGTGAATGGTTCCTCTGGTATTGCAGTTGGTATGGCGACAAATATCCCGCCGCATAATCTTGGCGAGGTTGTGGATGCTCTGATCAAATTGATCGAGAAGCCGAATGCGTCAGTGGAAGTGCTGATGGAGCAGGTGAGAGGGCCAGATTTTCCAACCGGAGCCATCATCTATGGCGAGGAAGGAATAGACGAAGCATATAAATCGGGAAGAGGACGAATACTTCTTCGAGCCAGAGCAAACATAGAAAATGTGCGCGGCGGACGACAGAATATTATCGTATCGGAATTGCCTTATCAGGTCAATAAAGCAAATTTAATAGCGAAAATAGCAGATCTGGTCAATTCGAAAAAGATTGAAGGGATACCGGAAGTTCGTGACGAATCAGATAAAGATGGTATGAGAATCGTCATTGAGTTAAAAAGGGATGCAAACGCGAATGTGGTTTTAAATCAACTTTACAGACATACGCAGATGCAGGTGACTTTTGGCGTTATCATGCTCGCATTGGTGGATGGCGTGCCAAAGGTACTCAATTTGAAACAGGTGCTTCAGCACTTCATCGATTTTAGACATGAGATCGTAATACGACGCACGAAGTTCGACCTGGACAAGGCTGAAAAGCGAGCCCATATACTCGAAGGGTTGAAAATTGCTCTCGATCATATCGATGCAATTATTGCGTTGATAAAAAAATCGAAAAATGTGGAGAATGCGCGAACAAACTTGATGAAACAGTTCAAACTGTCGGAGATCCAGGCCCAGGCTATTCTGGATATGCGTCTTCAGAGATTAACGGGCTTGGAACGCAAGAAAATTGAAGACGAGTACCTAGCGACGATCAAGCTGATCGCAAAATTGAAATCCATTCTCGAGAGCCGCTCCAAGCGAATGCAGATCATCAAGGAAGAATTGTTTGAAATAAAAGAGAAATATGGTGATTCAAGAAAGACGGAGATCATTAAGAACGTCGAGGAGTTTTCAATTGAGGATATGATTGCCGAGGAGGATATGGTAATAACCATATCCAGAAGCGGTTTTATAAAGAGATTTCCAGTCTCTGGTTACAGACGGCAAAACCGTGGAGGAACAGGAAGCACGGGTGCTTCGACAAAAGCGGAAGATTTCATCGAACACCTGTTCATAGCATCGACACATCACTATCTGCTCTTTTTCACGGATAAAGGAAAGTGTTACTGGCTGAAGGTGTACGAAATTCCCCAGGCTGGAAAAGGGGCTAAAGGCAGGGCAATCATAAATCTGATAAATATAAGCAAGGGCGAGAACATTGCTGCGATACTCAATGTGTCAAGTTTTGATGATCAACATTATATCGTGATGGCGACGCAAAAGGGGCTCATCAAGAAAACAGTGCTTTCGGCATATGGTAATCCTCGAAAAGGGGGAATAAACGCGATCAATATCAGATCAGAAGATGATCTGATAGGTGCCAAATTAACGGATGGGTCTCAGGAAATTGTTCTTGGAACGCGGAATGGGCAGGCAATACGTTTTTTGGAGACTGATGTCCGCGATATGGGGCGTACTGCGACAGGAGTCAACGGTATCAATTTATCGAAAGACGATGTTGTAATCGGTATGGTGACAGTCAAAAAAAGCAGTTCCTTGCTGGTAGTCACAGAAAAGGGATATGGCAAGAGAACGCCAGTTGAAGAGTATCGTATTACGCGCCGGGGCGGCAAGGGTATTTTGACGATGAAAACGACGGATCGTGTCGGCAAGATGATTGCGATTAAGGAAGTGATAGATGATGATGATTTGATGCTCATAACGAAAAGCGGTGTTGTTATACGACAGAGTGTGGGGAAGATACGTAAAATTGGAAGGGCGACACAAGGCGTGAGATTGATAAAACTTCATGAAGAAGATTCACTGGCAGATGTTGCGCGGATCGTAAAAGATGAACAGGAAAACTGATCTATCAGCAGACGAGTATCTATTTTCACAGGGGATGCATCATGGATTTTACAACAGGAGAAAAACACAAGAAGGAATTGGCAGAGATACTGGAGAAGCGATTAGTCAAAGAGAAAAATACAGTCATTTACAAAGAACTCATAGAGGATAATTTACCATCCTTTTTCAAAAATTTTATTCAGAACAGGGTTCGAAAATTATTTCATACCGATGAACCCTTGCAAATCAAATACTCGAATCGATACGATTTCAATTACGAACGTATCAAAGAATTAAAAGCAAAGCTTCAGGAGGCGTTTGAGGAGGCGACTATTTTCTCCAAAGATGACCTCAAGGACATCATCGAGAGAACGGTATCACTTCAGTTTGATTTGCTGGTAAACCCACAAGATACATTACTGAATATTTTTTACAAGAATAAATCCGAAAGAACGCAAACTGAAATCCTGCAGATTCTAGGCAATTTGGAGGATACAAGACTGTATACACAGCGACTGATCGACGAAATAAAGGATTTCGATCATTTTCATATTGTGAAAGAAGATTTTAATAGTATATCGAAAAAAATTGCAGAAGATATATATGAGAATGAACTGACGAAGTCTTTCATTTCGGATGTAGAAGCCTATATCGATTTTCAAAATGTCATTGCTCAAAGCACAGAGAATGAGATAGGTTTGGATGTGCTCGGATTGCTTCTGAATGAAAGAGATCTCGAGAAATATGCGGATGCATTTGATCAGAAGTCGAATAAAGAAAAATTGGGTGTGAATGAGATCTATTCATTACTCAAAGATTATTCTGAAAAAGTATCGGAAAATTATATTGAACATGTTGAAGATGAAATAGAAGAATTCATCGTCTCCAGCGTTCAGACAAATGGATCCGATGATTCTGAAGAAGAAGAAGTCACTGTGGTAGAGGACGAATCTGAGAGTGCAGCAACTCCAGAGGAAAAAAGTGAAAAGCATCATCCAAAAATATTGTTCGGCAAGGAACCTCAGGACTTTATTATCGATAAAAGTATTATAGAACATCAGCCGGATGTACAGTTACAGCCTCTGGATGTAATCTTTGATGACAAGAGCAAAAGGCTCATAGAAAGAAAAATTTTCAATAGAGACAGCGAAGCATTTGAAAATTTTCTGAATAAGCTGGAAGCTGTCGATAACTGGAAAGAGGCGAAGAAAATTATCGACAAGGAATTAATGATTCGATCCATTCAACCATTTTCCAGAGAGGCTCTCAAACTGGGGGACCTGTTGTTCATCCGGTATTTCCCGGAAAAAAATTAAGCAGAGGTCATCATGAAAGTGAACAAAATATTTTTGGTACCCCTGATTCTTTTGATCGTTGGTACAAGCGCTGGACTGCTTTCGCAGCAGCCTGACAGCACCGACAAGAAAGGACTGGTCACCTATACGAATGGCAGAGTGAAGAAAAAGCAGATGGAAAAGGATGACTGGATCAATGCCGAGAAGAATACACCGGTAAATTCCGGCGAACAGGTGAGAACCTATAAGAAATCCAGGGCTGAACTGGAACTGCTGCAGCTCGATATCATTCGCATGGCACCTGAAACGACCATTGATATAGTTAAATTGTATGAAGAGACAAAGGATAAAGTCAAAGAGACAAAGCTTAATCTTCAGCAGGGTGATATCTGGGCAAAGCTGTCGGAAAAGAATTCAAAGATGACGTTCGATATCACAACGCCGGTGGCAGCTGCGGCCATCACTGGTACTGTATTGAGAATGGGAGTTGCTGAAGATTCGACGACTGAGTTGAAGGTATACAAGGGAGAAGTGAGAGTATCCAATGCCGTGACGCAACCTGTCAAATCACAGTTGGGTATTGGAAAACCGATGGAAGTTCCCGGACCGCACGAAGTACCCGGACCGAGGGAAGTCACGGTCGAGGAATGGTATTTTATCATTAAGGAAATGCAGAAAATTTCCATTTCAAAGAGCGGTGTTGTCCAGTATGTCGGAGAATTTCAATTAAATGATGCAGATGAACAGACAGATTGGGTGAAGTGGAATTTATATAGAGAAAATTATTTCAGGTAGAATTTTCACTGAATAATTTTTGACATAGTCAGCTAAAATTCATATCCTGCCGATAGATAAAACAGCTCTCTATCGTTAGCAGTCCGTCCATACGCCAGTGTGAGCGGACCCAGGAAGGTGTCTATGGAGAGAGCTGTTCCTATGGCATGCTGTATATCTTGAGGATTGATATCCGCGGCGTTTCCCCATGTCGCTCCAACATCATATCTCAGGCTCCAGAACACATCGAATGCAAATCCAAAGGGAAAAAAGTACCTGTATTCAATACTGGATGAAAAAAGGTAGCGTCCGATATTTTCGTTATCGTGCAATCCATAGAAAGAAGTTAGTCCGCCCATTCTGAATTGCTCCGAGTATGGAGTTGTCAGATCAGATATTCCCCAGGAAATTTTAGGATGTATCGTGTTGCGCCTCAGGAAGGTGTAATAGGATTCGAGCGAAGAGTAGAGCTTGAAAAATGATTGCTGGCTGTTGAAAAAACTGGCTGATGACACCTCGTAGAAAAACTTGTAGTATTTTCCATTGGCAGGAAAAGGAAACCTGTCTTGTGTGTCGATGATAGACTGAACGGCAAAGGTTTTCAATTCGAACTTCTCAGAGGGATATCCGTATCCGGACGTCCCTTTCAATTCAGTTGAAATGAGTCGAGCGATAAAAGAGAGATTGCCGAATCTTTGTATCTGCCGACCAAAAGAGGCTGATATTCCAGAAGATATATTTGAATAATTTCCAATTCGCTGTCCGTCATGATAGGTGTAATCCTTTATATTCCTGTAAAACATATCCAGTTGGAGCGACAGGTATGTCCGAAATATCCGGTCGGATCTGAATTGAAGTTTTGCGACGCGATCTCTAAGGCCGTAGCGGCCATGCAGACTCAAATTATTACCTGAACCCCGGATGTTTTCGTCGGCAATTTCCAGGAAAACGCTTCCTCTCCTTTCCGAATCATAGCGTGCGCTCATTCGCAAAAGGGAAAAGGGTTTTTCGAGTAACTTGATAATGACATCATAAGTGTTATTGATTTCCTGGATTTCAAAAGAGACATTGGTGAAGAAACCAGAGCTGTGAATATTTTGTATTCCTTCATTTGCCTGTTGAAGGTTGAAAATGTCTCCCCTTTTCAAAGGAAAATCTCTGAGAATCACATAATTCCTTGTTCTTTCATTTCCCTGCAAGACAATATTGGAAATGACCCCCTCGTTTATTTTTATCAACAGAGAATCTTTCCTTAACCGGATATCCTCTACACGCATCAGCGAATAGCCGCGTTCTCTGTATATGTTAATAATACTATCGACATCCCTCCTGCTTTGTTTATAGTGAATTGGAGTATTATATCTGATTTTCATGGCACTGAGTATGACCGAATCCGGGATAACGGTATTCCCGATTATATCAACGGATTGAAATGAGGGATTCTCTTTCACAGATAGATGGAGTATGTTCGAAGAATCAATGGTGGCATTAACATCTTCGAAAACGTCCAGTCGATGAATTTCTTCGAGCATTTCGTACACATCACGATAGCTCATCACTTTATTGGCCAGAGAATCTGTTTTGGCTTCAATCAAAGGCCGTGTACTGTCGGAAGAGTTATGGATTTGGACTTTCTCTATTGTGAAAACAGTATAGGGAAGATCATATTTCAACAGATCTTTTATGGAATCGATCTTAGAAAGCGCAATCATTCTGCCCTGCTCTATCAGTTCGTCCATTTCCATGAAATTGTCAGACTTCCGGTGTTCCATACCCAGAGTAATCAGCACATCTGCCTTTTCACGTTGATCCTTGAGTTTCTCTCTCTGCATGATCGATGTGACCTGATCCGCAATGACCCATGGCGCCGTCAAGCGGTTTTTCTCATGCAGTTTGGATGTTGTGTCAAGGGCGATGACGATGTCGACACCACTTTCTTTTGCTTCATCTACCGGAATGTTGTTGATGAGCCCCCCATCGACAAGCTGCATGTCATTCCGAACAACAGGCGAAAACAATAATGGAAAAGTAGCGGATGCCCGCATTGCTTCGGCGAGATCCCCATCTTCGATGAGTACTTTTGATCCGCTAACCAGGTCGCAGGCAAGAGCGCGAAAAGGAACCTTTAAATCATCGAAATGATAAATGGGTTGATAGCCGGCCCGCCGGGTCAGATCTGTGAGAATCGATGATAATTTTTGACCCGCTGTGATAGATTGCGGAATGACTGGCTTAAGTCCCTGAAATCTTATCTGAAAGATCGGAATGTCGCTGTCCTCTTTCTGGCCGATGAACAGATTCTTTCTGGGAGGCGTGTCTTTGATGATATCATTCCAGTTGAGATCTTTGACAATTATTTCCATATCATGAGAGGAATAGCCGGCAGCGTATAGTCCACCGATAATGGCACCCATGCTGACACCGACGATGTGATCGATTGGAATGTTATTCTCTTCAAGCACCTGGAGAACACCAATTTGTGCAATCCCTCTGGCACCCCCGCCGCTCATTGCAAGTCCAACGCTTTTATGAGACAATGACCGGTGAGGATAAAAGCAGTGCGGCGGGCCGTCATTTCCGGAGTAGTTGAGCTCTATGAACTGGTCTGCAAAAACCGGCTTTAATAGAAAACAACATATATATATTAGAGTTAGCACAATAATTTTCATCATCGCTGAATATATTAAAATGAAAATAGAAAAGCAAGATGAAAAAATTGAATTTGACTTTCATTAATTAATTTTGTATTATAAAGGTTTATAATTTCTTAAGTATGGGCTGTCATATATCAATTGAGAGCACGCAGTCACACTGTCATATTTGTCGGGCTGTTCGCAGCATTAACGGCGATTGGGGCATATATCAGGATTCCGCTTCCTTATTATGTTCCCCTGACGCTTCAGACGTTTTTTGTTCTGATGGCCGCTAATCTCCTGGGGGGAAGAAGTGGTGCATTGAGTCAGCTGGTATACCTGTTGATTGGACTCGCTGGAATTCCGGTCTTTGCCCATGGCGGCGGACCGGGATATGTTGTTCAACCGACTTTCGGATATCTGCTAGGATATCCGATTGCTGCATATCTGAGTGGCAGATTGGTGACAAATGCCATTGCGAATGAAAAGCGATATATCTTTACCAGGGTATATTTGTCAAATGTGTTGGGCATTTTCCTGATTTTAGGCTCAGGAGCGTTATACCTTTTCATGAATATGCGTTTTCTCGTGGGTAAAAGTATTAACTTTGCGTCTGTATTCTGGTCTGGATTCATTGTATTTTTACCTGGAGAACTTTTAAAAATTTTACTGGTAACTATAATCGTCATGAAGTTGAATAGATATCGTACAACCATAGAGTGAGGGATGTTATGAACGAGTATGTTATCGGCGTAGACGGGGGTGGAACGAAGACCGAAGTGGCACTGGTGGATCGTCAGGGAAAGGTGATCGCCAAAATTCGTGGTGGCAGTACGAATCTGCAGGGCGTCGGCGCGGACAGGCTTAGATCTGAAATGCTGTCACTGTTCGACAAACTGACCCGGAAAACAAATGTGAGTCCTGATAAAATAGGCGCGATTTATATGGGACTGGCAGGTGCGGGGAGGAAGAGTGATCAGGACACCATTTTGGCTCTGTTCAATAACACGGAGTATGAAGGCAAGATTGTCGTGAACAGCGATGCCATCATTGCACTGGCAGGCGCTTTTGGGAATAAACCAGGGATTATTCTGATCGCTGGCACAGGATCCATCTGTTTTGGAATGAGCGAAGAAGGGGATGTCGTAAGGTCCGGCGGATGGGGGTACATGCTTGGAGATGAGGGGAGCGGATATTTCATCGGCAGGGAGGCGATCATGGCTGCGCTAAAAGATCATGACGGCCGGGGTGAACAAACGATGTTGAAAGAAGAACTGGTCAGGAAACTGGACCTTAAAAGTATAGATCAGATTATTCCGCACATTTATCAGAATAAACTGGACCGTGTAGCTATCGCCAATCTGGCGCCACTGGTATTTGAGCTGGCGAAAAAGGACGATGATGTATCACAACAGATCGTAAAGAGAACCGGCAGTGAATTGGGCAGGATGGCTGGTGCGGTCGCCAGAAAGCTTAAATTCGAAAACAGCAAGATTCGTCTCGGATTGATTGGAAGTATATTCAAACAGAAAGAAGTACTCACCAATGAAATCAGCAAAGAGTTGTACGAAATATCATGGGATATAGAAATATCAGATCCTGAATATGATCCGGCGATCGGCGCGGCCATTTTAGCGCTGGAGCAAATGGGGATTGATGTGAATGATCATATTCTGGATAATTTGAAAAATTCCGCCGGGATCGATAATAGTTAGAAATATGAGCATGGACATGAACTGGGACAAAAGAGAGATAGAGGTTCAGCCCTACAGCAAGCTTGCCCTGATGTATGATAATGTAATGTCTCATGTCAATTACAAAGAGTGGTCGAGATTCATCAATGCGATCATTCGTAAATGGCATGCACCAACCAGGTCCATGCTCGATGTATCGTGCGGCAGTGGCAGTTTTCTGAAGAACATGATGAGATCAGGCAATATCGAGCTATTCGGTTTCGACGGGTCCTATGAGATGGTGCAGCAGGCGAAAAAAAAGCTTGTGATGAAAACAGACAGTACTCCTGTATGGCAGGGCGACATGGTCCAGTTCAGTATTAGAACTCCTGTTGACATTATTGTGAGCCTCTATGACAGCATCAATTATTTGATAGATGAAAAAGATATAGAGGCATTTCTGACATGCTGTCATCAAAACATACGCAATAATGGACTGCTTATTTTTGATATTTGCACGCGTAAAAATTCCATAGATCATTTCGATGATTATTATGATACCGGTGGTGGCGCAGACTATGAGTACCGGAGAAAAAGTAAATTTGATAGAAAATTAAATCTGCATTATAATTATTTTAAACTGAATTTCAGGAAGTCTGATATGATATTCGCTGAAAATCATATTCAGAAGATATATTATATCCATGAAATATTGCAGCTGATTAGCCAATCCGGTTATGGGATCATCGCAATCCTCGATGGGTTCTCTTTCAGGAATGCGTCTGAAGATTCATTCCGCGTACATTTTGTATTGAGGAAGGTTTAATGGCTATCGTACAAATCAACAATGTGAGCTTTCGATATCCCAGTGGAGAAGGACTCTTCAGTGTGAATCTTAAAATCAATGCCGGCGATTTTATCTGTCTTATTGGTCCATCCGGTGCGGGGAAAAGTACGCTATTGAAACTCATATACATGGATATCATGCCCATGCGGGGACATGTGGTTTTTGAGAAGTACAATACAATGCACTTGAAGAAAAGTAAGATTCCTCTGCTGCGAAGACGGATCGGGATTGTGTTTCAGGATTTCAAACTTTTTAACGATCGCAGCGTTTACGACAACATTGCGTTTGTCCTGGAGGTCACCGGAACGAAGAAGAACGATATCAAAAGAAAGGTGTTACGCGTACTGACCGAGGTTGGGCTGAATCATAAAAGAAGTAAAATACCACCTCAGCTTTCCGGGGGTGAGCAGCAACGGGTTGCCATCGCACGAGCTCTTGTAAACGATCCTGTCATTCTGCTGGCAGACGAGCCTACCGGTAACCTCGATCCGGAGGCTGCTGAGGATATATTGCAATTGCTGGAGAAACTGAATATAAATGGAACCGCGGTTCTTATGGCGACACACAGTGAAAAATTGGCAAAGGGCGGAAATAAGAAAGTGGTCAACATAAATCACGGGAAGTTGATATAATGCCGTATAGTTTGCGAGAAGGTCTGGCTGGTCTGGCCAGAGCCAAGTTCTCAACCTTTTTCACGATTTCAGTGATTTGCATGTCATTGATCGTGATTGGACTATATTGTATTTTCGTGTACAATGCCAGGACTCTGGTGAACCAGATTGAAGAACGTATTTCACTTGAAGCCTTTATCGATAACTCGTCCGATTCATTGAAGACAGTTGAGATCCGACGCCAGTTGCTATCTATACAGGGCGTGCGGGACGTGAAATATATTTCCAAAGAGGATGCGGCGAATTTTTTTAA
The DNA here is from genome assembly GCA_036351795.1 of Candidatus Zhuqueibacterota bacterium. Classification (GTDB taxonomy): domain Bacteria; phylum Zhuqueibacterota; class Zhuqueibacteria; order Thermofontimicrobiales; family Thiofontviventaceae; genus JAZBPW01. The sequence continues at coordinate 45,690 of JAZBPW010000125.1, forward strand.
AGCCCAGTTTGATGAAAACATTTTTGATATACTGGATGAAAATCCTCTGCCCGCCTCATTTCAGGTGACTCTGGCGGATGAATACAGGACGACGAACAATGTCAATATCATCGTGAGCTATATCAAAGGTATAGAGGGTATTGATGATGTGATTTACCGTCAGGATATACTTGGATTCATTGAAAGATATTTAAAGGCTATCTATATCGCAGTGCTGGTGACTGCTGCCCTGCTGGCGATAGGCTCTATCTTTCTGGTATCGAATACAATTAAGCTGATCATCATGTCCCGAATTCAGATCATCAATACCATGAAACTCGTTGGAGCAACGCGTGGATTCATCAGACGCCCGTTCATTATTGAAGGATTGGTCCAGGGAATAGTGGGATCACTCCTTGCTGTTATCGCGCTATATTTTACGATGAAATTGATAAATATTGAAATTGAAAATCTGATCACTGTTCCAAATGAAATTTATTTGATTGTAGCAGGAACAGGAGTGTTTCTCGGTTTCATTGGAAGTGTGTTCGCAATTCGAAGATTTCTAAAATATTAAGCTAAATTTCACTTGACAAAAGATTTTAAATTTGTTATCTTCTTTTGTTATTGGTGTTTAGTACCCTTAAAATACGATGTCTGAAGTATTATCGAAGAGAGAAATTGAAGTATTAGAATCCGTTATCAAAACCTTTATCCAAAAGGCCAGGCCGGTTGGTTCAAGATTTGTTTCGAAAAACTACAATTATGAGATCAGCCCGGCGACGATACGCAATGTGATGATGGATTTGGAGGAAAAGGGGTTTATCACTCAGCCTCATACTTCTGCAGGCAGGATTCCCACGGATAAAGGGTATCGCTACTATGTTGATGGGTTGATGGGAATTGAGGACCTTTCATCAGGAGAAAAACAAGAAATTCAAAAAGATCTCAGACGGTTAAACAATACCGTGGAGAGTATTCTGGATAAATCCTGCAAGGGTCTCAGTAAAATATCGAATTTGATCGGAATTGTACTTTCCCCTCGATTCTATAGTGGAAAGCTGAAAAAAATAGATGTTGTCAAGATAAATGAAAATATTCTGATGGTGATTCTGTCCATCGAATCTGGTCTGGTTAAGACGATCACCATGGAATTGAAGCATCAGATAAAAAGTAATGTTCTGGAAGAGACTGTACGTGTTTTGAATGAGCGCTTGCACGACTTGACGCTTAAAGAGATCCAGGACACGATATCAAATCGCATGCGGGATATCTCTCTGGAAGACGAAGATCTTATTCAGCAGTTTGTGAATTCGGCGGATAAATTATTCGTCATCGAAAATGAGCATATCCACCTCGGTGGAACGAAAAATCTGATGAATCAGCCCGAGTTCACGGACAGGCAGAAATTGGAAACAATACTTGAGCTTATTGATGACCAGAAAGTGCTCATACATAAGCTCAATGACTACAACGACGATGATGATATTACCATAATGATTGGAAGTGAAAATCAGGAAGAGAAGATGAGAGAGTGCAGTCTTGTGACTGCGAAATACAAAATAGGCAGTGTTTACGGGACGCTTGGAGTTATTGGTCCCACTAGGATGAATTACCCCAAGATGATCTCATTGGTCGATTATCTTGCGAAAGAGATTGGCAATACATTTGACCTGAATTACTCATGAACCGGGAGGTAATATTCCAAGGTGAAGGAAACAGCATCGAGTGCTGGTAAGTCTAAAAAAACAGCGAAGAAAAAAACAACAAGAAAGAAAGATAGAACGTCAGCCGATAAGAAGGAATTGCAAAAGCTAAAAAAAGAGTATGAGGATTTAAAAGATCAGTATTTGAGGGTTTTGGCCGAGTTCGATAATTACAGAAAGAGAAGGGATAAAGATTTTATTGCTCTTCGAGAGAGTGCAAACGTTGCATTGATCGAAGAGTTGTTACCCATCATAGATGATTTTGACAGATCTTTTGAAACGATTCAGAAGAAGAGATCTTATAAATCCTTTTTCGAAGGCACAAAGCTCATTTTTACGAAATTCAAAGCAGTATTGGAAAGACATGGGCTGGAGGCTCTTGAAGCCAAAGAAGAAACCTTTGATCCTGAGCTGCATGAGGCGATCATGCAGGTGGAAAATAATGAGTATGACTCCAATACCGTGCTGGAAGAAATTCAAAAGGGATATAAAATAAAGGATAAAGTGATCCGTCATTCTAAAGTTGTCGTGAGTAAATAGAATGGTTGTGCATTGTGAAGAGTATAAATGATGAAAAGAGATTATTATGATGTATTGGGTATTTCAAGAGATGCCAGTGAAAATGAAGTCAAGAAAGCGTATAGAAAGTTAGCAATGCAATATCACCCTGATAAAAATCAGGGGAATAGTGAGGCTGAAGAAAAATTCAAAGAGGTCTCGGAAGCATATGAAGTATTAAAGGATTCGCAAAAGAGACAGCAGTACGACCGTTTTGGTCATTCGGGTTTAAAGGGAGGATTTGAAGGTTTTGGTGCCGGCGGATTCGAATTTGATTTGAGCGACGCGCTGCGCACCTTCATGTCAGATTTCGGTTTTGGTGATTTCTTTGGTGGTGGAGCCTCCAGGTCTGGTGGATCCCGCAAGAAGCGGGGTGGCGATCTTCAGCTGCGTCTCAAGTTATCTTTGGAAGAGATCGCAACAGGCGTAGAAAAGACAATTAAGCTGAAACGTTTTGCCGTTTGTGATACGTGTGAAGGAAAAGGTTCCAAGCCGGGATCGACACCGGTATCCTGTCCATATTGCAAGGGCAGTGGTGAGATTAGAAATGTATCAAGATCGATTTTTGGTCAGTTTGTGAATGTGACAACATGTTCGCAATGCCAGGGGGAGGGGCAGATCATCAGCGATCCTTGTTCGACATGTGGAGGACAGGGAAGAAAAAAAGAGACCAGCACGCTGAAGGTCAAAATTCCCGCCGGTGTATCGACGGGTAATTATCTGACTTTGAGTGGAGAGGGACATGTAGGACCTCAAAATGGTCCGCGTGGAAATGCAATCGTCATTATGGAGGAGGCTGATCATCCTCTCTTTGAGCGGCATGGCGATGACATCATATATGATCTGTATCTCAGTTTCGCCCAGGCCGCTCTTGGCGATCAGTTGGAAGTACCCACTCTCAATGGAAAGGCGAAATTAACAGTCGCCCCCGGAACGCAAGCAGGAAAAATTTTGCGGATGAAGGGAAAGGGTATTCAACATCTGAATAGTCATTCGAAAGGGGATCAGCTGGTTCGGGTCATGGTTTGGACGCCAACCAAACTGTCTGATAAAGAAAAGCAACTTTTTAAGAAATTGTCTGAATTCGACAGTATCAAACCGCCTGAAGGAGACAAAACGTTTTTTAAAAAGATAAAGGATGCTTTGTTCCAGTAAAAATACGTTCTTTTCCAATAGCGAGAAGCTGGTCGTTGTCGCTTTGCTCGTTTTGCTTCTCACGGGATCAGGGGTCCATATTTATAAGAACGTGTTAAGCGCCGGTACTGAGGATTTTCAGGCCAAGTCACGGCTTGACGCTTTTGAAAATGATATTCAGGCGGTCATTGCCAAAGATAGGGTGAAGAAGAAGATCCCTGAAAAAAAAGGGACAGAGAGGAAGAGAAAAACTTCAATAGTGAAGACAATATCGCTGGATTTGAATCAAGCGACAAAAGAAGAGTTTGAACAGTTACCGCATATCGGGCCGGTGATTGCGCAAAGGATCATAGACTACAGGAAAGATGTTGGCAGATTCAATTCAGTGGATGAATTGGTGAAGGTGAAGGGTATTGGTATCAAAACCCTGAACAAGGTGAGTCCATATTTAAAAATTGTTAATTAAATTCTGGAGGGAAAATGGCAAAGGAAAAGGCAAAAGGATCAATTCTTTTAGAATTACTTATCGTGGTTCTTGCGCTTGCATTGATCGGTACAATCATGTATCCCAAAAATGTGTGGGAGACCACAGAAAAGGAGACGCTTCAGTGCCGTGAAAACATGGAGAAAATTCTGAAAACAGAATTAATCTACTTAAAGTATCACAACACATACCAGGACACACTCGAAAAAGTGATCTCTTTCATTAAAGAAGATACAACTGGTGGATTGGTTCTAGAATATCTTTATGCCGATTCTTCGCTTGCGGAAGAGGTGTTGGCGGAATTGACAGGGACTATCGAGGGCGCAGACAATAAAATTCAAAATTTCTGGGCGGATACGCTGCTCACTACTGTTTTGCAAATGTCACGGTTTGACACAAACCTCGCCCGTGTGACCTTAAAAAGGCTCGAATCAACGGATGCATGGAAAGACACCGTAAAAAACCACATGGTATCGGACAGTAGTGAAGTCTTTATACTCAACGAAGTGGCGCAGAAAATTTCGGCCCGCGATATCGTGAATGTCCTTGAGAATGATGATTCCCTGAAAATTGTGATGCAGAGGATCGCTCCTGAACTGACCACCGGATCGCTCGTAGACACGCTGTACAATCAGAGTCCGGAGTGGGCCGATAAGATCAATGAGGCTGTCTATGAAAATTTTGATGCAATGGTGACCTGCCCAACAAATGGCGAGCCATACGCGGTCACAGTCGTTGATACATCAGTGATAAAGATACTGAATTTAGGCTGTCCGATCGATGAAGACGATTTAAAGGCTTCCAAGAGCAATTTTCTCAAATATCATATCGGGCATCAACGTCTCGAAAATCATGGGGCCATCAAGAGCGGAGAGAAGAGCTGGATCAAGGAATAGCAAGAACACGATAATCAGCAAAAGGACTTGTGCATGCATGATCTGAATACCAATGGCATTGTTGGTATCGTTTTGAATGAAAACCGAATGAAGTTGGTCGAGATCGAATCTTCCGGGGAAAATCTGTACCGGCTGACGAAGATTGCCGAAAAACAACTGGATTTCCCTTTCAATACGCATGCAATTGCAGAAAAATCACATGTTCATGAAATTGCTGATAGCTTGCGGGATGTGATTGAAAAGGAGAATTTCAGTAACCAGAATGCCGCATTCAGTCTGTCGAATAATCTTGTGATTGTCAAGAAGTATCCGATTGATTCCAGTATGAATGAGGAAGAGATCGGAGAGCATGTAAAGTGGGAAGTGGGACAATTTTCATACTCCTCTCACGATGATTATATTTTTGATTATCAGAAACTGGATGACAGAAAAAGTGAAATTGTTGTTGTCGCGGTCAAGACTCTGGTTGTACAATATATCAGGCAACTTTTCAGCAGAGCGCAAATCAAACTCCGGTATCTCGACTCTGATATATTTTCCGCGATCAGGGCGATCAATAACAATTATGAGATGAGGCCGGGAGAACGGTCCGCACTTATCTGTGTGGAAAATTCTGGTATTCAATTTACTCTGGTTGAAGGCGGCTTCTATTACTACTCGTATCATGTGTCGTTTGATTTTGAGAAGGAGTCATCAGAACAGTCACTTTCTGACGATATCATCAAGATTATTTCTAAAGAACTGAAACGTATCATAATTGATAATAAAATTGGTGACAAGATAGAGGATTTGTCACGAATTTTTATTTATGGGGAATTAATAAAAGACGAAACGTTGCGTTCACTTCAAAATATTTACAGCGTCAGAATCGATAGGGCGAATCCGTTCAGACAGCTGCGCTTCGCTCAGGATGTAGATATCGATAAAAAAATATGGTCTCAACCAGAGACCTTTACAGTCTGTGTCGGGTCGGCACTGAGATAATTAATTTTGGAGGGGCCTTACAGAAAAGGAGTGGGCCATGAAAGATATAAATTTATTGGGTGAAGACAAGTTTCAGAACGAAGGGGATGACGATAGCGAAAATTTTTCTCAGACCTATAGTTCTGATTCCAGGGAGTTGACATCAGATTCGAATGTTGCCGATTCTGATATGAATTCCAATTACTACGACAAAAGCTACACGAGAAGCAGCTCAAAGAAGGCGACGTATATTATCGGAGCGCTTTTCGTTATTGCAGCATTTATCATTGGCTATCTGTTATATAAGTTCACCAGTGATAAATCTGAATTTCCAACCACCACGGAGTCAGATGTCTCTGCTCCGGACAGGGAAAGCTCTTCTGCATTGGATTCGCCGACGGAAATGGGTATCATTGAGGCGGAATCTGCGGTAAACCTTCCTGCGTTTGAAAGGGAGTTGATCTCCGCGACGAATAAAGGTGTTGCAGCAATCGAATCGATCTATGCGCTGGTACCACAAAATGTCAATTTTACTGTCATTCAATATCGTGATGGTAATTTTTTAGCGGAAATGCTTGGTAGCTCATCTGAAGATCTGTCCAGAATTCAGGAGAATTTGCTCAATGCATCAGTCACAGATAATGTGAATATTCTATCGCAGGAAGCTAAAAATGTGAATGGCGTGAACTATCAAAAGGCTTTGATCAATGGCATGGTGACCGGTAGTTCTGGAATTGGCATGAGAAGCCCGGAGTACCTCGATGTGAATTCTGTGAAAGAAAGGTTCAGTCAGTACTGCGAAGAAGAAGGAATGCGGCTTAAGCAGTTTGATATTAAAAGCGAAATGGCGGGGACGGAATATACAAAAATTCCGGTGATGTTCAAAGCTACCGGTGGGAAAGGCGCTGCGGTCAGTTTTCTCAAAAAACTGGTTGATAACAATATTAACGTCAACCTGTCCAAGATCGTATTGATCCAGAGAGTGCCGGGTGATTCGGAAATCAACCTGATTCTCAATATGGAAGTCTATACACCAATTTAGTCGATGATCATTTTATGAAAAAGATGTGAATGCGAATCATTTCCGGGTTGAAAAAGGGCAGAAGACTGGCTACGCCGAAGGACAGATCCATTCGGCCAACAACGGATAGAACAAAACAATTCATCTTTGACTATCTCGGAGCAAATATCGTTGATGCGGATGTTCTGGACCTTTTCTCTGGTACCGGAAATCTGGGACTAGAGTCCCTGAGCCGGGGGGCTTCGCATGTTACATTCGTAGAGAACAGTCGGGTTGCTGTCAAGCTAATTGAAAAAAATCTGGATATCACCGGATTCGAAGCAAAGTCACGTATCGTTCGCAGCAATGTTTGGGACTATATGAGATATGCAGCCAGCAATGGCGTGCGTTATGATCTGATTTTCGCAGATCCTCCTTATCTTTTCAAACAATATCAAAAACTCATTGAATTTGTTGATAGATCGTCTATGTTAAATCAAGGTGGACAGTTCATCCTTGAACACGAATCCGCGTTGAACACGGATTTTAATTTATCTGTGCTGAAAATGATTAAATCGAAAAAATCCGGCGTAACAACGGTCTCCTTTTTCGTAGAGGAGGAAAAGAAAAATTGAAGATAGGTATTTATCCTGGAACATTCGACCCAATTACAAACGGTCACCTGGATATCATTGAGCGCTCCGTTCTGTTGTTTGATGAAGTCATCGTTGCGGTGACGACAAATCCACAGAAATCACCGCTTTTTTCCGTTGAAGACCGCATTGATATGATCACAAATGCGGTTCAGGGTAAGCAAAACATCGTGACTGACAGTTTCAATGAGTTGCTTGTATCCTATGCTCAACGGAGAGGGGCAACGGCAATCATACGGGGACTACGGGCAACATCGGATTTTGAATATGAATTTCAAATGGCGCTCGTTAACAGAAAGTTATCAAAGAATCTGCTCACTGTGTTCCTGATGCCGAATGAAAAGTACACATATTTGAATTCTACTATTGTCAAAGAGGTTGCAAGTCTGAATGGTGATATCAGCTGTTTTGTGCCTTCATATGTATTAAAAAAGATGAAAGAAAAGTTCAACAAATAGATCCGATATGAAAACGCAAGGACTAAATACCGAGATCAAAGCCGGCGGCAAAAAGTTTCATGTTCAGACGAACTACCTTGAGCCCGTGGAAAAGATTATTTCGAGCATCTATGAAGATGGACAAATTCTGTTCAAAAAAGAACGGCATGTCGACGAAGATAATGTAGAAAAAGCGTTAGAGAATGGAATTAAAGAGCTGCATAAAGAGACAATTGATGATATTGAATTACTCTACTACATATCTGTAAAAGTAAGTTCCATTCGGCACGCACCATCCAATTTACGCTTAGGCAAGATGTTCTTGCACTACAATCTGATTCAGGATGGCATCGAAGAATTTAAAAATGCAGTCAATCTCGATCCGGATTTGGTCGATGCGTATAAATACCTCAGCATCTCATATCTGTCTCAGAAAAATTATGAACAGGCATTGGAAACAGTCAATGCTGCGCTGGAGAAAGAGGATGCCTACCCGGATCTCTATTGCGTGCTTGGGAGAATACAATCTGAGAGAAAAGAGTACAGTGATTCAATCGTTTCGCTTAACAAGGCGCTGGAACTCAATCCGGATTACGAAGAGGCTGGCATTTATCTGATATACACGCTTCTTAAAAGCGTTGCAGATGAATACGAAGATGAAAGTCTGCCAGGGCTGGAGAATCGAAAAGAGATCGCAATTTCACAGCTTCAGAGATCAGAAAAATTTATACGCTCGGACAGGTTGATAGAGATCTACGAAATTCTTGAAAAAGGTGACTTTAATAAAACGTGCAATGTACTTCTTTCTGTGATTGATGAGGATCTGAAAAAAGATATTGGGTATCTGGAAAATGAATTTTATTTGAGATTCATGTTTGGTGGTAAGGGAAAAAATGATGAGTTTGTGAAAAAATACGTAGAAGATATTCAGAAGACACTTGCGCAAAATCCACAATATGCAGACTTGAGAAACAATCTTGGTATTGCGTACCTCATCCAATGTAGAAATCTATTTTTAAAAGCCCTTGATGAATTTCGCGAGGCGCTCAATATCAACGAGAAATACAATAAAGCGGAGAGAAATTTGAAGTTGGCCGAGAATGATGGCAAAGGGTTTCTTATCCTGCTCAGAGCCCTTTTGAAATAATTCACCATAGATTCAACTTACCATTCAATTCATTTTCCCGCAACACATAATTGGATTTTTCGATGCACATTCAGGTTTTTGAATGAAAGTGCGCTTGCCTGAGTGATGCATGGACTAAAACATATATAAAATAAAATTTTATAATATCATATGGTATGGTTTTTGCATAAAAAAGCCTGCGTCCTGAAACGTTTTAAACAGATAATAAAGGGAGCGATGAAGATGTATCCAAATGAAACAAAAAGAACTGCTGAGACAAGAAAAGTACTGACAACATTTTTATTTATTTCACTTTTCGTCTGTATGATGGCAGGGCATGCTCAGGGAGCCGATACGGTGAATATCATTGCAAAAAATCCAGAAGTCCTGGCTAAGTCAATTTATACTATAGAATTTGATATTTCCAAAGAGATTCCACCGCAGGCCACTATCGAAATTACATTTCCCGCCGAATTTGATCTGTCAGGAGTATTGATCGGAAGTTCAACGACGATCAACGGCGGATTTAAACTCGATGTGAATGAAACCAGAATCGTTCTCAAAAGGTCTGGTCTCGGTAGAATAATTGGAGCAAATGAGAAGGTCGATGTAAAATTTGCGAATGTCACAAATCCGCCGGAATCTAAAACTGATTTCGAGCTGAAGATAGAAATCAAGAATGATGCTGGTGAATCGATCATTCAGCAGACGGATAAATTGAGTATCATTGCTCCGTCGGAAAAATAAGCTTAGAGATAGACATATAATAGAACCCATCGGCAGAATCGACTTGGCTTGACATCTTTGAATTGACAACGAGAGAAAGCACTAAATGAGAAGGAAGCACCTTTGTGTATTTTTTGCAGCACTGGCAATTCTCATTGGAAATGGGAGTTATGCAACTGCGCAATCTACTGGTTCATTGGTAAATTTATCTGCAAGCGCCCAGAATGATGGGGCGGGTGCAGAATCGATATATACATTTACTTTCACGACATCGAATAACGGGAATGGCATTGATATCGGTATTCCAGCGAATGGAAAGATATTCTTTGAATTTGAAGCCGATTTCGATCTCAGTCAGGTCTCTATTGCGTATGTCGTATCGGGAATGAATGGTGGCTTCGCATCGATCGTCGATACGAGCGGTACCGGACTGGAGTTGTTTATTACCCGTGATGGAACCGGAACTGCTGTTTCGAGAAATGCCACGGTAAGCATACGTATTGCAAATGTGGTGAACGCAACTACAGTCGGTGGCTCTTACAGAATCTATGTGAAGACCATGACGAATGCGAACACTCATATCGATCAGGGTACGGTTTCAGGTTTTGATATCAATGCCGGCCCGATGGATTATATAAGGATCGAGGACCTGCCGGATGGCATCGGTGCTGAGTTTGGATCAGCAACGCTTTCGTCCGGACAGACCCGAAACATGTATGCGGTTGGTTATGATGCATACGGAAATTATGCCGGCAACATGAATGTGGATTGGAGTGTTGCTGGTGGGATTGGTACGGTCTCTCCAGCTGTCAATTCCAGCATCACGCTGTTTACGGCGACAATTACAGGGACGGGGAATGTCGTTGCGGATGATGGAAGCAGAAATGTTGACAATACCGGCGAAATCACTGTCAATCCAGGAACGCTGAGTTATGTGAAGATCGTCGAGGGAGTGGCTGGAGATGGCAGCGAACTCACAACAAAATCGCTCACAACGGACCAGTCGCTTCTCGTACATGCGGCAGGATATGATCTGTACGATAACTATATCAACGATGTCGCCGTTGACTGGTCTGTGAATGACAGTCTCGGTTCGATCGCACCCGCCACAGGACCACAGGCAGTGTTCGAACCGGATAAAACAGGTACGGGTCAAATACTTGCTGATCATGCGACGGCAACGGATGATCAGACGGGAGATATTACTGTCAACGCTGGTGCATTGAAGCGTATCCGCATCGTTGACGGAGCGTCCGGGGACGGTATCGAACTGGGAACAAAGAATCTCTCCACCGGAGATACGCTGACAGTGCATGCAGCGGGATATGATGCAGATGGAAATTACAGGGAAGATCCGCAGGTGAGCTGGACAGTTGTCAATGATATCGGCACGGTGACCCCTGCGGCCAATTCTGAGATAACGAATTTCGTCGCGACACGCATTGGTTCGGGATTTATCAAGGCGACGCATCCCGATGCCGGTAGTGACCTGACAGATGAAATTACAGTAGGCAGTGGACAGTTGCATCGGATCCTCATACAGAATAAGCCCGGTGGTATGGGCACGACTGTTCAGGATACTGTCGTATATTTGAATCAGACGACTCGTTTTTACGCGGCCGGGTATGACGAATATGGTAACTATATTCGGGATATAGATGCTACGTGGAAGCATATCGGGAATTTCAGCTTTCCTGACTCTCTTGTTGCTGATGAAATATCAATAGCACCACAGCAGCTGGGTTTGAGTGGCCGGTTTACCGCAGATAGCGCCGGACTTGTTCCGGATACGACCGGTCTGATACAGGTTGCGGATATCAGCTACATTCGGATCAGTGAATCAGCAGAGGGCGGCGGTCAAAAGTACGCAGGGACTGTCCTGTCTGCTGATGATTCTGTGACATTGTTCGCTGCGGCATACGATGTCAGCGATAATTTCATTGATACGGTGACAGTAAATTGGGTTGTCGAGAATATGGAGCCGTCGGAGGGAGTCGCGGGGTCCAGGTTTACTTTTTCGCCCACTGTTGCACATCTGAGCGGAAGAATTATCGCGGACCACGCTTATGCGAGAGATGATTCCACCGGATTGATAACGATAGTGCCGGGCGTTCCTTTCGGACATTTTCAGATGAATGTCGATTCGACAGAGCTTTCTGCCAATGGCAGCGATCAGACCGGTATTATGTCGGACACAATTTATGATTATGACGGCAATGTGATTCAGCAAAACAGCCAATTCACTGTTGTTGCCAAACCGTCGAATCTTGGTTTAATGGTGACACCCGCAGATGTAAATAGCACGATAGCGGGGCACCAAATCAATTCAGATGCGCAGGGGCGCATTTCCTTTACTGTGAGAGCGGGTACTCTGGGGGGCACGGCATATATATCAGTGAACAGCGTAACCGGAAGTGCACACGGCGACACGACGATCTCTTTGTCAGGCATCCGTCTGATATCAGTGACAGCAGAAAAGGAACGGGTGACGCGTAATCAGAATGATGTTCAGGTTCAGATGCTCGTTAGGAACACGAGTCCCGAACCGGTTGATTCTCTAGAGGCAGATCTTAAATTTAAAACGTCAACCGGAGAGGATCGTCGGTCGGATTATGAGGTGTTCACAGGTACATTGCCAATACTCAATGGCGGAGAGCAGAGGATCATTGATCTTTCTGTGAATGTGAAAAGCAACGCGTTACTGGATAGCATTTTTATCGACGGAATTATCCGGGGCGCAACACAATCAAAGACGGTTGTTCAGGATACATCCGCTGCACAAAAGGATAGCTGGATTGTACAGGATCGGCCTATCCTCAGGATACTTGGCGTCACTGCGCCGGAGCTTGTAGAACAGGGGACGGTAACAACCGTGCGGTTAAGAGTGAAAAATGAAGGTGAGGCAGAGGCAAGCATAACAAAGGACAGCCTCATGTTTTTCACGGCTGATCCGTTGATCGATGTAACGGATGAATACAGCCAGATACCGGAACACAGTTATCCCTATGTTTTAGGCTCTGATGAGATTCGGGACCTGCGTTACACAGTGACTGTCGGAGCAAATGCCACGCGAGGCGATGTGATTCTGGATGGATTCATCTCTGGCGTCGACGCGAATTCCGGCGTTGCTGTTTTTGATGATGACGCTGATACCACGGATACCTGGGAAGTAAAACGAATCGGAGAGATTGATATCACTGACTTTGAGGCGCAGCAGGATTATGTCATCTCCGGACAGATGACGCCCTGGACCATTAGAATGAAAGTCGAAAACAAGTTTGAAACTGTCAATATGACTCTGGATAGTGCAGCGCTTCAGTTCTATACCGGAACCCAGGATATTACATCGGAATTTGAAGTAGAAAATCCAACAAAGTTTCAGGAATACGGCAGCACTGAAATTCTATATGCGGATACAACAGAAACGCTTGTTTTCAGTGTCAGGAGCACAACGAATCAAAGAATAGGAAATATACGAATCACGGGCTCTGTCTATTTAAGTGATATTGCCCAATCACAGCTGACGGATTTTTCGGAGACGCAAATCATTGTGAAAACGCCATCGACACTGCAATTTGGGGAAATAAGCGTGTCGCAGACGGAAGTCACTCAAGCACAGAATAATGACTGGATGTTTACGGCGGCGGTGACAAATATCGGACAGTCAAATATCATTGCCGATCTGTCGTCCGATTCTACATATCTGGTGTTTTCAGGATCCGATGATTTCAAGGTGATAAAACCGTCCAAATTTATCCTGTCTCAAAGCAATGTGATTTCGAGCGGAATGACGGATACGCTGCGGTTCATTGTCGATTCTACCGGTACTGTTCCGGGGCGCAGTGACATCAAGATTCAGGTGCTGTACGCGGATACGTATGCTGCGCAGGATTCCTTCTACGCCATTGATGCAGAAGCCTATGTCGATGTTCAAACGCCGGCATCGTTGAAAATATTGGACATGGTGAACATTGGGCCGAATTCGCCCTTTGTAAATACAGGACAGGATTTTCAATTGCGTGTGGATCTTGCCAATGAGGGTGGTGATGGCGCGCATGACATTCAACTGATTGTCAATACAGATGGGCAATCCACAGTAGTGCCAGTTGAGAATATTTCTATCGATGGTGAAAGCGTTGATTCTATCTTTGTGGATGTGCACGCTGCCGGTGATTGGAGCTATGGGGAAGTATTCTCAGCCGCCATTTCCGGAGCAGTGGGAGATAACACCAATGAATTTGATGCTGAAATTATCAAAGCAGCCGATGATGACAGCGCACTTGCTATTTTGCAGCGACCGGCAGAGCTCAGTATTACGAAAGTTATTCCTGAGTTTGGGACAGTGGAAGCGCTGAGCAGAGACTGGAAGATTTCTGTAGCTGTGCGCCGTGACGGGGCTGAGTCTGTCCGGATAAAGGAACCGTCAGCCAATGATCTTCGCTTCTTGATCAATAGCGAAGAACAGGACGATTATATCATTATACCCCCTGAAGGATTCAAAAACTCCGGTGACCTGGTGTTGTCCGGATGGGATGTTGCAGAGGATACGCTGGTGTACACAGTGGATAAAACCGGTCTGCTGGGTGGAGATGCTTTGATAGAGGCGAATCTTGAAGCGACGTATTTGAACAATGACAGTATTGTTTTCGTTCAAGAATCAGACTCCGTGTCCGTGGAAACAACTGCCAATCTGTCTATTTTGCAGACAACACCTGTTTGTCCGCGTCTGGAAGACGGGGTTGGTATTATCAGTACCGAACAGAATTACAGTATCCGCGTAACCCTGCAGAATTCTGGCGAAGAGGCGGTAGATAATGTGTGGGTGAGCCTTTTGGGACGGGAGACGTACAGTCAGATGCTCGACTCAATATCGGCGAAAGACCAGGCTTCATTGAGTTTCTTTCTTAAGGCGCCGGATATCGAAAAGCGCATAGACTATGTCGCTGTCATTGATTCGGGGATCTCGAGGCTCAGCGGACAGCCGGCTCTTATCGGGTCTTCATACGATTCTGAAGCTTCGGTAGAGATTCAAAACAAGGCGAGGCTCTCTGTACAGGTAAATCCGGAAGATTCTGTAATGACAGTTGGGGTCTTGTCGTCAATGCGATTTAAGGTTGAAAATCTGGGTACTGCGAAAACAGACAGCCTGGGAAAGGTGATCATCACCATTCCAGAAAATTATAAAGTCATGAATGGAACGATGCTGGATTCAGTAACCACAACGATTGATTTCGTCACCGGAAGAGAAGAGACGCTTCGGGTGGTTCCTCCGGGCGTCACCAGTTTCGGAGACCAGTTCAGAATTACAATGAGCACAACTCCGAAAGATATGAATACAAATCTTCCGGCATTCGTGGAGAACCATACGGGAACGATCACAGTAAGCACCGTTGCCTCTGATTTCGATTTGTATACGCGGATCACCTGGCCGAATGGCGCGAAAGACAACACCGTCTCCACAGAGCAGCTGTTTGATGTGCGGGTAGATTTTGACGTCTCACCAAATATCAAGCGAATAGAGGCCGGGTTGGATCTGGCAGATGGCTATCAATTCAGTAGTGGTGTTGAATCAATTCAGGTTGCTGAAAATGATGCTGTCGTCTGGCGTGTCAAAGCGCCTGTTGAAGAGAATTTGTTACCTGTTAATATGATGGTCACCGCTGTCGGCTATACCGGAACGGTGCAATATGAGCTCAGAGACACTATTGGTGTTGTATCCCAGAAAAAAGCACAACTGACTTTGGGAAGCCTGGGTATCGTATCGCCGTCGCAGACAGATAGTGTGCTGTCGCTTAATCAGGATTTTACGATTAGTACAACCGTTGTGAATGATGGATCGGCGCCTGTCGTGGGGACGGGCACGCTGAGGATAGATTTCGGTGCCACAGGGGTGACAACACTGGAGAACCTGTCGAAAACTTTTATAACGGGCACTCCGGTTCTCTGGCACGCGACGGCCCCCGGGAATGTGACTTCAAGAGACGATATATCAATATCCATTGAAAGCGTTCCCTTTGACGGCAATACAACGGATTTTGCATCAGGGATTGGAAACAAACGCTCCTTTAACGTGCGTACGATTGAAGGAGGATTCGTCGAAATTGACAGCATTAAGATCGTCGATCCAATAGGCGCTACGGATCGTGTCCTTTCAACAAATCAGATATTTACAGTAAGGGCATATCTTCACTGGAACAATTGTGATGCATTGCCCACGATGAGTATAAAGCTACCGCCTGGATTCCTCTCAGATATTGAGAGTCAAAATCCTGCAGGAGCCGCAAATCAAGGGATTGTCAGCTGGGAAATTTCAGCACCCTCCGGTGTTGCGGCAAACCAGATGATCTGGACGGAGGCCAGAGCGAATGATATCAATAGTGGAGCTCTGATCATTGATTCTTCGGATAACATCTCTGTCAGCGTGGTACGACAGGCTGAGATATGGCTCAACGCGGAAATTATCGAGCCGGACGATGCACTGGACGGGGTGGTTTCGACAGGTCAGCATTTCACGATAAAAGCGAATATTTTGAAATCAGGGGATGCAAGTCTTGAAGATTTTTATACAGCCCGGCTGACGATGCCAGCCGGACTTGGTTATGTTACAACAGATGCGCTGGATCAGCGTAAATTATATGACCAGACGGTTTACTGGGAGATTACAGCACCATCAGCGGCCAAAGATGCAGATATTTTTGTTATAAAGCTCGTTGAGCCGCCCAATGACGAGAATACGAACCAGGGAATTCAAGGCGAAGCCCTTATAGAGGATACCCGGGCCATTCCCATTACTACCGAAGAGAAGAGCGTCACGATATCCGTGTTACCGAAAAAGGCGAATAATTCTGTTGCAAAGGGAGACAGCAGTATCCCCATGCTCTCGCTGGAGATTCTGATCTCGGGAGATGAAGAGTCCAGTCATGTCCTGTTCAGCGGCATGAAAATTAAGCTGAAGGATAAATATGGGACGGTGATAGTCAATCCGACACACGCGATATCGAGAATATCGATAAAAAACGCCACCTTTTCGGAAACGATTTCACTTGGTGAAATAGAGAAAATTCCGGAAACAGAGGCAATTGACATCGCCTTTACAAATAAGGACACATTGATACCGGGTATATCAAATAAAATCGAATTCATGGTCGATATAGCGCCGGATGCTTCTTTGACGGACTTTCGTCTGAGCATCGATTCATTGAGCTATTTCGATATGATGGATATAGGCTCGGGACAGCGGCCCAGACTGCAACTCACTGACGGTGAGTCGATCGCCTCCGGATTTTCGGTGATTGTGCCACAGGATTTTGAGCGAGCGTTTTGGAATTATCCAAATCCATTTGGTTCAGACGGCAGAGAATTAACGACAATTCAATACTTCCTTGACCAGGATAGCGATATTGAGATCAGAATTTATACATTATTGGGCGAGCTGGTATGGTCGCGTCAGTATAGCGCGGATGAACCTCAGGGAAAGAGGGGGCTGCACGATGGTGCTACAGCCATCACATGGAATGGCAGGAATGAAGGTGGCAACACTGTTTTAAATGGCGTATATATCGCCTATTTAAATACGAGCTACGGAAAAACAGTTACAACCAAGATTGCTGTACTTAAATAATAAAGGCCGGCGTATGAAAAGACTAATTATATTGATTCTGTTGATGGGGGCATTGGTTTCGAATATCCATGCGGGTGGTGAAGCGGGAACGCTTCAGATATTCAGTCGGGGAGGAGTCGGAGCCAGAGCCATGGCACTGGGTAATGCCTACGTGGCAATGCCTTTTGATGCAACGGCGATTTACTGGAATCCGGCAGGCATGGAATATGTTCAGCATAAATCAGTGAGCCTGTTCTATACGAATCTGTTGGAGTCTTCTCCATATAATTTCATTGCCTATGTCCATCCGACCGTTAACATCGGGACGTTTGGATTGGGCGCCATTCGCGTTGGATCCGGAGATATCAAGAGAACTGATTCGCAAAATGTTGACGAAGGCACTTTTTCGTATAACGAGAGTCAATTCTTATTCTCCTATGCGAAACGCCTACCGGCACACCTCGCTGCGGGTATCAATCTGAAGCTCCACTATTTTTATATGGATGGTTTCTCCGACACCGGTGTCGGCGCGGATATCGGTCTATTGTACAGACCTTCATTTTCCAGTGCTTTGTTGCGCAATATATCATTCGGAGTGAATCTGCACAATATCCTGCAGCCTCAGCTGAAGCCGCTTGAATCAACGGATGTTCATCCGTACATCGTCAAATTTGGCCTGGCCAAGCCGTTGCTTTTTGGCGATGGTGGTAACAAAATGTCTCTTTTCATGGATCTGGAGCAAGGTGGGGGCAACAGTCCGTTTATGTTTCATTTGGGCAGTGAATACGTTTTCCAGGAGCGGGCCATGCTGCGGGCAGGTATCAACAATGGATATATTGCATTTGGCGCCGGAGTCAGCTATGGCATGTACCAACTGGACTATTCATACGGGAAGATGGCGCAGCATGAACTGAACGCGAGTCATCGTATATCACTGACATTTGACTTTGGAATGTCCCGATCGGATATGATGCGTATTGCCGAGGAGAAAAAGCTTCGGATCATCGAAGAACAGGTTGCCAAGAAGATCGAATGGGATCGTAATGAGAAAATCGCCCGCGCCATGGAAAACGGAAAGAGATACATGCAGGATGAGGATTATGTGCGCGCCCAAAGAGAGTTTAATATCGTGATCGGTTTTGAAAACGAGATTCCGGAAGCGTTGGAAATCAAGGAAGCGAAGGAACTGTACGCGCTCGCCACGGAAAAATACGAGGACAAGACAAAGAAGGCTATTGCGGAGATACAGGCGAAAGATGCGCTGGACAGGAAGAAGAAGGAAGACCAGATATATATCAATGATCATTTCAAACGCGGACTTGCCTTTTATGAGAACGAAGAGTATGAACGGGCAATTGGTGAATGGAATCGAATTCTCGATCGTGATCCCGATAACGAGTTGGCCAAAGAACATATCAAAAAGGCGCAGGTCGATTATCAGGCAAAGGTATATACGCTGATCAATAGAGCTGACGCATTCGGTAAGCAGGGTAAATATGTCGAAGCGATCAATATTCTGAACCAGGCGATCGGTTTGAATCCGGATGATCAGACCATCAAACAGGCGATTACGAGAAAGCGGTCTGCATATGAAAACAAGCTCAGTTTCCACGACCTCTATGAACAGGGTCAGAATTATCAGCTACGAAAAGAGTATAAGAAAGCGATGGAAGCGTACGAACGGGCCCTGGCAATAGAACCAGATAATACGTTGGCTAAAAAGAGATACGAAGAAGTGAAGGCGCGTGCATTTGCACGAAGAGAACCCATGACGGAAGAGGTCAGATCAAAGTTTCTTCAAAGTCTTCGTTTAATTAATCAGGGTAACTATAACGATGCATTGAAGATATTGGAAGAGATTCAGAAAATTCAGCCATATAACAAAGACATTCTTGATGGAATTGACACGGCCAGGGAATATCTGGAGAGACAAAACAGACAGTAGAATATCATTAGGATGCGAGGACCAGAGTGTTAAAATCTGTAATCAAAGATGAAATAAAAGTCCCGGGGCATATCGATTATCTAGGTGAATTGCGAAATTTTGTCACCAAGACGGGTAAAAAATATAATTTTTCAGACAGTATTGTGAATGCGTTCAAACTTGCCATTGATGAAGCCGCGACTAACATCATCAAGCATGCGTATCGGGACATCGAAGGTGTAATCACGATGCGAATACTGGTCAAGAAAAGAAGCATGACAGTGATTCTGATTGATCAGGGAAAATTTTTCGATCCGGCCAGAGTTCAGGCGCCCGATCTTCAGCGTTATGTTGATATCGGTAAAAAGGGAGGATTGGGCATATTTATTATGCGCAAGCTCATTGATGAGATCGATTACCGGCATACGGAAGAAGGAAATGAACTGCGGCTGACCAAATACCGGGATGGCGATTTCAGAAAAATGACGGATGATGATGAGCTTCCCTCCGCATCCGCGCTTTCACTGAGTCTTAAAACGAGATATTCGCTCTTTGCCGCCGGTATACTGACGATCCTGATGAGTATTGGCTATATCTATTTTTACTTCAGCCATGGACAGCAGACGCTAAACGAAGTGATCTCTGCGGCAAAGACAAATCTGGAGATGATTGCCAGAACAGTCGTTGCGCCCGGAGACACGACTCTGAATACAGTCTTTATCAATACGACGATACATGAAGCAATTGACCTGGATGAGCATGAAGAGGTCTACAGGATAATCATTACAGACAATAAAGATCTGACACTATTCAGCAGTGATGATGATATTTTTGGCACCTATTATCAGATACCTGAAGACCACAGGAAAGTGGAAAAATCTGTGTTTTTCTTCGAAGACAAGTCTTCCAATACCAAACTCTATGATGTTGTAAGCCCCATTCGTGCCGATAATCGGCAGCAACTCGGAGAAATTCATCTCCAGATCCACAATGATTTTGTGAAGGATGAAATTGGTGCTTTGAGAGCAAAGGATCTTCGTCTGGCCATGTTGATTCTGGCTATCGGATACTTTGGGATCGCTTTATTGATCTATATTGTGATGAACCCTTTTCGCAAGCTCTCCGACTGGGTGAAGCAGCTTGGGCACGGTGAGGTACAGGATGAGATCGATTTCGACACTGGCAATGAGCTGGGCGAGATAGCAAAAGCATTCAGCGAGATTACGGATAAATTCAGACGATCTCAGGAAAATCTGGCAGAGCAGGAGAGGCTCCAGAAGGAGATGCAGCTGGCTCAGGATATTCAGCAGACACTGCTTCCAAAACATATCCCTGAACTTGAAGGCTACATGATTTCTTCGCACTATGAAGCAGCCATGGAGGTCGGAGGAGACTACTACGACTTTGTTGACGTCGACAAAGACTCGATCGGTATCGTGGTCGCTGATGTGTCGGGGAAGGGTGTTCCTGGTTCACTCATAATGACGATGATCCGTACCGCGCTCAGAACAGAGGCCCGGGGTGTGAAGTCTGCATCAGAAGTTCTGGCACGATTGAATGACTTTGTTGTCAAGGACATGAAGAAGGGCATGTTCGTCACGATCTTCTATGTGATCATAGATTCGAAGAGAAGGCGAGTGAATTACGCGAGCGCCGGACATAATCCCATGATCCTTTATCGGCAAAGCACTGAGAAAACCTATTATCTCAATCCGAAGGGTTTTCCCGTAGGGATTTCGTTGCCGGATCAGGAGTTGTTCAAAAAATCCATAGAATCGGACACCATTCAGCTCGCTGAAGATGATATTCTGCTCATCTATACCGATGGTATAACAGAAGCCATGAATTCACACAGAGAGTTGTTCGGTGAGGAGCGTCTGCTGGAGACGATTAGGAGGAACGCGGAATTACAGGCACAGCCGTTCATAGAAAAAGTGAAGGACGAGATCCATTCCTTTACTGAGGGATTTGAACAGAACGACGATATCACCATTGTGGCGATCAAAGAGAAGAGTTCTCCGGAAAAAATTGAATTATCACGCGCGCAAAATGCGCACCAGATGATCAATTCTACGGGTATCAGCATCAAGGATGCCTGTGAGGAGGCGGGAATTACCACATATGCCTATTACAATAAATACAAAAAAATCTTTGAAGAGGAAGGGATCGAAGCCTATTCTATTGATGATACAATCTCTGTGGAAGCGAAACATTTGAGCATCGAAGAAAAAACAAAGATCTATGACATCATCAAGACACATCCGGAGTATGGCGCAAAACGAATCAGTGAAGAACTGCAATCGGAACGCTATGGAAGCACAGTGATCAACGAGAGTCGCATCTATGAAGAACTCGTCCGAAGCCGCCTGAATACACGCCAGCTAAGAGAGGCATATATCGCAAGGGCCGGCAAGAAGAAGCGAATGAAACCGCCTGGAACACCAATGCTGACACTGGATGGACGCATTATACTCGATCGCGACTATTACGAACATTATGAGGAAGAGAGACCGGAGAAGAGAGCGCCGGAAAAATTGAAGGAAAAGAAAAAGATAGATGCCGAGAAGACGGCAGCAGAGGATTCCGGCCAGGTAGCAGCAGAGGAGATATCGGGAGACCCGAACGAGAATTTCGACGAGGACTTTTACATTGAGAGCCTGATGACGGTTCCTTTGGAAAATCTCCTCGATAAGAGCAACAAGAAAAAGTCTGCTCCGAAAGTTGAAAAGACAGAAGATGAAGAAGTTGAAGAGGTGGATGAGAAAGCTGGGGGTGACGAAGAGATGGTTGAACCGGAACGCCAGGCAGGGGAAGAAGTGACTGCGGACGATACGACTGAAACTGAGTCGTCTGGCGAGGTTCCGGCGGATGATAATTTGAGTAATGAATATTCTGAAATAGATGAGGGGGATGAAGAATTCATTGATGCAATCGAAGAGAAGATCATCGCGGAGCTCGATGAAAAGGCCGGGCAGGATCTGTTTGATGATGATATAGAGATGGTTGATCATGAGCAGAAGAAGAAAGAACCGGATGACATTGAAGAGCCGGACACACAGGGACTTGAAGAAGATGTGATTGACGATGAAACCGACCTTGATCAGGAGTTCAGCTTCAAAGATGTCTGGGAAGACGATGATGAAGGTGTTGAAGAACTCAGTGACAGCGAAGATGTTGCAAACCTTGATAGCATCGACGAAGATGTCGAGATGAATCTTGGTAATGCTGAAGATTCACAGGATATCATGGATGAAATTCTCAATGAGGATGAGATCACATTTGAAAACCTGGCGGAAGAGGACAATTTCGACCGGTCTTCATACGATAAAGATGACAATAATGGTTCGTATGAGGAAAAAGGTAAAAAGCGGGGGAAAAAGTCAAAGAAAAAGAAAAAAAGTGATGCCGGGGATGACGATCAGAAATCTGGTAATGAGGAAAAAGCCGAAGATGACGGGTTTACTTTTGGCACATTACTCGATGAAATTGAGCATGATCTGTCGTATATCGATGACGATATCGGTTTTGATGAGGACGACCTGGTTGATTCAAATAAAATGGTTATCTCGGGCGAAAATATAGATATACAGGACAATATCCAGTCGATGGATAAGAGAGAACTTGATCAGGCATTACAGAACGACAATTTATTATCCGGCCTGAAGCATTATAAAAATGATGATTTTGAAAAGGCGATCGATGAGTTCAAAAAGGTTCTGGAACTCTATCCGGACTTCAAAGAGGTTCACACTATCATGGGAAACGCCTATTTTAAGAATGACATGAGCGATGAAGCATTGAAGGAATACATGCGCGTAATCGAAATTGATCCCTATGACGTAGATGCTTATGAAAATCTCGGTGTGATCTATGCCAATCAGGGAGAATATACAAAGGCGATTGAAGAATGGAAAAAACTTCTGGAAATTGATCCCGAGCGAGGTGATATAAAAGATAATTTGGAGCGCGCGCAGAATATTATTGACGGAGACAAAGGCTAAATTTTTATTGACTTTTATCAATTTTTCTATTATATTTTTCTAATTGAGAGTTTTTTCTCACCCCAAAGATATCAGGAGTTAAAAAATGGAAGGAATCCAACTTTCTGTAAAGCAGACAGGAGCGAACAATGATATATCAATCATAAAAGTTGGTGGATATATAGATACAACGACATCTGCAGAGCTTGAGCACTCATTGGATACATTATTAAAATCGAACAATTACAATATTATTATTGACCTGGAAAACGTTGACTATATCAGCAGCGCCGGTTGGGGAATTTTCATAAGCGAATTGAAGGGGATTCGCGACAGGGGAGGCGACCTAAAACTCGTTAAAATGATGCCGGATGTATACGAGGTCTTTGAGCTGCTCGAATTTCATTATATTCTTAAGGCATTTGATTCCATAGAAGATGCGATAGCTGACTTTGACAAGCGAAAAGTATTTGATGATTCAAGAGCATATGCGGACTCAGATGTGCCCATGCAAGGGACTGAGATACAGGAAAAGGTGGGGAGAGACTCTTCGGACCAGCCTCATGAATTACATGACAAGGCGATGTCCGTGGATGACAAAATCAGAAAGCTGGTCATGGAAAATCCGGAAATAAGCAGTATAACCATGTTCCAGAGGTTGAAGTCAGCCAGGTTCGGAAATCAGAAAATCGGGTACTTTCAATTGTTGAAAGTATTGAAGAAGATGAATTTGAATTCCAAAAAGAAGAGAGTGGAATTTTTCAAAAAGCAGAACGCCTGATAGAGGTATTTACATATACGTTATTCGAAAGGAGTCGGTTGTTTCAGCTGACTCCTTTTTTTAATTCATTTACAAAATAAAATCCAAATAATGTGCAATTTGAGAAAAAATTGAATCATGTTTATAGACTATGCAAAGATCACAGTGCGGGCAGGAAACGGGGGGAATGGATGCTTATCGTTCAGACGGGAAAAGTTTGTACCAAAAGGCGGGCCAGATGGCGGCGATGGGGGTGACGGCGGAAATGTCGTTTGCAAGGCTTCCCGGCATTTGCAAACGCTGTTAGATTTTCGATACCGCAGAGAATATAAGGCGAAAAATGGCCGCCATGGACAGGGTGCCAATAAATTTGGCAAGCGTGGAGAGGATCTGGTTATCGAACTCCCCATGGGAACGGTTATAAAGGATGATATTACCGGGGAGCTGATCGGAGACCTGGTGGACGATCAACAAACGATTGTGGTGGCAAGGGGAGGTAAAGGCGGGCGAGGCAATGCCAGGTTCGCCACATCGACAAATCAGGCGCCCCGGGAATTCGAAGTTGGGTCCAAGGGAGAGTTTCGAACAATCCAGCTCGAACTGAAACTATTGGCAGATGTTGGTCTTGTTGGATTACCGAATGCAGGTAAATCAACAATGCTGTCCGTTATTTCGGCGGCCCGCCCGAAAATCGCCGATTATCCTTTTACAACGCTTCAACCTAACCTGGGAATCGTAAAATATCGAGACCACACCAGCTTTGTCGTTGCGGATATCCCGGGTCTGATCGAGGGCGCGCATCAAGGCAAGGGGCTCGGCATTCAGTTTATCCGGCATATAGAGCGAACACGTATCATCGCGTATCTGATCGACTCGCAATCTGATGATATTATGGGTGATCATAAAATATTAAGAGAAGAGCTGGGAAAATACAATGAGAATTTATTGAAAAAAGCCTCTTGTGTTTTTCTGACAAAAATAGATACAATTTCCAGTGAGGAGCTGGGTAAAATGACGTCGAAAATACCAGGTTCTATAAAATGGGTGGCGATCTCATCGGTGACCGGAGAAGGGATTGATGCTGCGGTATCTGTTTTGTGGGAACTATTGGAAGAGAGCGGGGATTGATGTATATAGACATTCCGGATTTGATCAATCTTACTGAGATCAATGGTCTCGGGCCTACACGAATTCGATCATTGATCGCAAAATTTCGCAGTGCATCACAGGTGTTTAAAGCGAGTAAAGACGCGTTGTGCCGTGTAGAGGGGATTGACGTAAAAATTGCAGAGAGCATTAAAACATATAGAAATTTTGATTTCGGAAAAAAGCAGGTGGATCGGATAGATGCTTATGGGGGGCGGATATTCACCTTCTGGGACGAAGGGTATCCGTCGATTCTGAAAAGCATATACGACCCGCCGGTAATGCTCTATGTCAAAGGCAATTTTTCTGATCAGGATAGATATGCGTTGGGAATTGTGGGAACTCGCCAGCCGACAAATTATGGCAAGCTGGTCACAGAGAAATTATCAAAGGCGCTGGTCAATTTAGGGATTACGGTCGTGAGCGGGCTCGCGCGGGGGGTCGATACCATCGCCCATTCTGTGGCGGTCAACGGAGGTGGACGCACACTGGCAGTCATTGGATCCGGCATCGATGTGATTTATCCTGCTGAGAACAAAGCGCTTGTGGACATAATCATAGAGAATGGGGCCATCATTTCTGAATTTCCTCTGGGGTCATCTCCTGATGCAGGAAATTTTCCAAGGAGAAATCGCATTATCGCCGGGCTGACGCTCGGAACAGTGGTGACGGAAGCAGGGAAACGAAGCGGGGCCTTGATAACAACGAGTTTTGCCCTTGATTACAACAGAGAGGTTTTTGCTGTCCCGGGAAATGTAAACAGCAGCAAAAGCATAGGAACGAATGAGCTGATAAAGGCAGGGGCCAAGCTGGTGTGTGATGTGGATGATATCATTGCGGAAATATCGAGCAAGATCGCTCCATATCTGAATGGAAAACCTGCGGCAGATAGATCGTATGGTGATTTGAGTCAATTCGAAAAGGAAATACTGGCGATTCTGGAGGATGCTCCGGTGCATATTGATGTTATTTCAAGAAAGCTGGAAAGAAAAACAAATGAGATTCTGGCCTGTCTCCTCAAGCTTGAGTTCAATGATATCGTGAAACAGCTGCCCGGCAAACAATTCGCAAAGATGATGTGAGTGTTTATGTGCTCGGAGTATATGATATATCGAGATCTGAAAATACCATTAACAAAGCCATCCTCAAAAAGGCCTGTCAATGTCAACTGAGAAAAGCATTGTTGCGATCGCTGAGTGCGCCAGGTATCATGATGAAGATGTCCGAACGGCTCTACAGAAGAACTTCAAAGCTGTGGGAGGCATTGAGCGTTTCATTCGACCATCTGACAGGGTCTTCATAAAACCAAACCTGCTAACCACCAAAGGGCCTGAAAGTGCGGCCACGACGCACCCTTCAATCGTCCGTACTCTTGCGTTCATGGTCAAGGATATCGGAGCCAAAGCATTCATTGGCGACAGCCCGGCAGGGATTTCCAAGCCAATTCAACAGTACTGGAAAGCGACGGGCATGGCTGAGGTTGCTGAACAAACCGGAGCGCGACTGGTTCCCTTTGAAAATAAAGGTGTGATTGAGCGTATTGTTCTGGGTAGAAAATATTACATTGCCAAAGATGTGGCAGAGGCGGACATTGTCATTAATGTATGCAAAATGAAGACGCATGGATTGACGCTGTTTACCGGAGCAGTGAAGAATATGTTCGGCGTGATACCGGGTTTCAAAAAGGGTGAGTATCATATGATCGCCCCAAAAGTGGAAGACTTTTCAGAGATTCTGGTGGATGTTTATCAGGCCTCACAACCCGGATTAAACATAATGGATGCTGTCATTGCCATGGAAGGCAATGGACCGTCATCAGGAATACCGAAACAGGTTGGATATATTGCCATGAGCACAGACGGTATTGCGCTTGATTCAGTAATGTCCTCGATTGCGGGATTCCAGAATGATGAGATCCATACGACAAGGATTGCGACAGAAAGGGGGATTGGTGTCAGTTTACCGGGCAATGTAGTCGTGTCCGGGGTAGCGCTGGAGGAGATGAGGCAGAATTCATTTCAATTCCCATCAATTCGTATCCAGCAATTTTTACCCGGCTTCCTGACGAAGCTACTGGGGCACTTTATCTGGGTGCGACCGTATCCGAATGGAAACAGGTGCCAGAAGTGTGGACTGTGTATTAGAAATTGTCCTGTACAAGCCATGAAAAGTGCGGATGGTTTTCCTGAAATCGATTATAGCCTATGTATCAAATGCTTTTGCTGTGATGAGATCTGCCCTCACGATGCGATCGAACAGCGGGCCAGCTGGCTGGTGGAAAAATTCATGTAGATATTGTTCTCATTAACAATCTGGTACAGAGATATATATGTCATGCATTCGAATTCCTGATGTTGTACTTTCAGGGATCCTGCAGCATGTTGCACGATGTCTTGAGTGCTATTTTTACATCCACCGAGTAAAGGACAGGCAAAAAAAATATTGACTAAATCGTTAGAATTTTGTATATTATTGGTTCTGGAGGGCTAGACCTAATTGGTAAGGCAGCGGTCTTGAAAACCGCCGGGCTTACGCCCTTGGGGGTTCGAGTCCCTCGCCCTCCGCGGAAAGAGGTATGGAGAGGTGCCGGAGCTGGCTGAACGGGGCGGCCTGCTAAGTCGTTGTAGGTCTTTGATCTACCGAGGGTTCGAATCCCTCCCTCTCCGCTAAAATGATTATCATGACAATTGTATCACTCTTAAGCGACGCAAACTATGGAATATGAGATACGCCGAATACAAGTTTGGTCGGTGGTAAAGATTGTATTTATCATCTTTTTCATCGTCGGTGCCGTCGTCGGAATATTTTACGCCATGATGACGGCTGTCGTGAGTAATTTGTTCATGGAAATGTCTGGTGATGAGCTTGAATATGGACAACGTGTCGTGGGATTATTCAGTCCGTTTTTTATGATACTGTTCTTTGCAATATTTTCGGCGACAGTCAATACTGTTCTAAGCGCATTTATTGTTCTGTTTTACAATGTTTTTGCACAGTTGGCCGGCGGTTTACGTGTCAATCTGAGCGTTCCGGGGGAGCTTGATGGGGCAGACCACGCGTGATGTGATGATTCATTCGGTATGTCTATGAGTGTAGAAAAAAAAGACATTCGCGTTCGATTTGCACCAAGTCCGACGGGTTTTCTTCATATCGGCGGAGCACGGACTGCGGTGTTCAATTGGTTGTACGCAAAATATCACGGTGGACAATTTCTTCTGCGCATAGAGGATACCGATGCCGCGCGCTCTGACCAGAAGATGGTCGATGCAATTTTGAACGGATTGCAATGGCTTGGCATAGAGTGGGATGATGTGCCAGTATATCAGTCTGGAAGGCTGGATTATTATCGAAATGTCTGCCAGACATTGATGAATGCAGGCAGGGCTTATAAATGCTTTTGCACTCATGAGAGACTGGCTGCGTCGAAATCTAATTATCGATATGATGGACATTGCAGAAACTTGTCGCCGACAGGGATCCGCGAACTTGAAAACTCGGGTACGCCCTATGTCGTTCGGTTCAAAGTGACTGAAGGAAAGACGGTTTTCGATGATAAAGTGCACGGTTCTTTGACATTTGACAACAGTGAGATTGAAGATTTTGTCATTCTTCGATCAGATGGTATGCCCACTTACCACCTGGCTGTCGTTGCCGACGACAGGGATATGGGAATATCAACGGTCATTCGGGGAGACGATCATATATCAAATACACCGAAGCAGGTGATGCTCTATGATGCCCTCGGATGGAAGGCGCCCGAGATGGCACATGTCCCGCTGATTCTGGGTGAGGACCGAAAGCGTCTGAGTAAACGGCACGGGGCCACGTCAGTTGACGAATACAGAAAGGCCGGTTATCAGCCTGAGGCTGTATTCAATTTTCTTGCACTGATGGGATGGTCACCGGGCGATGACAGGGAGATACTCAGCAAAAAAGAGCTCGTCGATTGTTTCTCGCTAAATGGCGTGTCCAAAAGCAATGCTGTTTTTGATGAGAAGAAACTTCTTTGGCTGAATGGTGTTTATATCAGTAAAATGAAGGATTCGGATATTGTTGAAAGCATAATTCCGCTATTGCGTGATAGCGGCTTGATAGAACCGGCCCATGTCGATATCTCTTATGTGGAAAAGGTGGTCGCACTGCTGAAGCAGAAAATTCGGATGATCAACGATTTCGTTAACCTTGGATCTTATTTTTTCAGAGATCCTGAGGCGTTTGAGCCAAAGGCTGTTCAAAAGCATTGGAAAGACGCAAAACAGGCTGCCGGAAGGTTGCATGCGCTTTCAGGAGCATTGAAAAAGTTGAGTCGGTTCGATGAAGAATCCCTTGAAGATGCATTGAGGAGGCTGGCAGATGATATGGAAATTGGTGCTGGAAAATTGATTCATCCGGCAAGGTTGGCGCTCACCGGATACGGCGTTTCTCCAGGTATCTTCGAGTTGATGGAAGTACTTGGCAGAGAAAGGGTGTTGACAAGGCTGGATAAAGCAGTCGCCATATTGGAGCAGAAAGAATAGTTGAACTCCCTCTTCGTAGAGAGGGGGGTAATAATAAATTGGGGAGTCGTCCAGTGGCAGGACACACGGCTCTGGACCGTGGAACCGGGGTTCGAATCCCTGCTCCCCAGCAAAGTGAGCGAATGTTATTGCGCGCCCGTAGCTCAATTGGATAGAGCATCTGACTTCGGATCAGAGGGTTGGGGGTTCGATTCCCTCCGGGCGTACGTTCTTGCAATAAAAATATGGCGCGTTCGTCTAGTGGCCTAGGACGCCGGCCTCTCACGCCGGTAACACGGGTTCGATTCCCGTACGCGCTACAAGTAGATCGGTAAGCAATACTGATCAGGGTTTGACCGGACATGATGTCTGTAAAGACCAGTTGCGCCCGTAGCTCAATTGGATAGAGCGTCTGGCTACGGACCAGGAGGTTGGGGGTTCGATTCCCTCCGGGCGTACACAAAGATGCTGCACGAATCGGATAACGGGTATGTCGGAACACGAAAAATGGATGTCACTGGCTTTTGCTGAAGCGGAAAAAGCCTACGAAAAGGGTGAAGTGCCGGTGGGTGCAGTCGTTGTTTCTGAAAACAGAATTATCGGTCGTGGACATAATCTGATAGAGACATTGCAGGATCCGACGGCGCATGCAGAAATGCTGGCCATTACAGCCGCGGCAAATCATTTTGCCTCCTGGCGGCTGGAAGATACTGCTCTCTATGTCACTCTGGAACCCTGTCCCATGTGCGCGGGTGCAATACTCCTCGCGCGTATTGACAGTGTTTACTATGGTGCTCAAGATCCAAGACTTGGTGCCTGTGGAACAACACTTAATCTGTGTAATAATGCAGCGCTGGATCTGTCGGCGCCTGTAACAGGTGGCATACTCGAAGAAAAATGTCGGGCGATTTTACAGGAATTTTTTACAAGAATTCGAAACAAAAATTAGGAGAGGTGCCGGAGCTGGCTTAACGGGGCGGTCTCGAAAACCGTTGTACCTTCGGGTACCGGGGGTTCGAATCCCTCCCTCTCCGCCATAATATTTGGAGAGATGTCCGAGTTGGTCGAAGGAGCACGATTGGAAATCGTGTGAGGGGCCACAAGCTTCCTCCGAGGGTTCGAATCCCTCTCTCTCCGCCACGATGGGGCAGTAGCTCAGTTGGGAGAGCGCCAGAATCGCACTCTGGAGGTCGTGGGTTCAACTCCCATCTGCTCCACAAGCTGTGCTAGACGGGGAGCTAGCGGTGCCCTGTAACCTGCAATCCGCTATAGCAGGGTTGAATTCCCTTCCTGAGGTTAGCTCGTCGAATAAGAAATATCAGTAAGCGATGTTGATGGTTCAAGTCCTGCGCAATAGAATGCTGCCCAACCCCGTCAGGACCGGAAGGTAGCAGCGGTAAGTATGCAATTCTATGTGCCGCGGGATTGCTTGACTGGAGTTGGCTGCTGATTTTCTCATTTGAAAAGAGAGATCGAAGTGGGGTGCACAGCATATATTTAAAAATGAAACCTATCAATACGGGACTTAAGCAATCGTCCCGTATCTTGTATGGCGGCAGTATGCAGAAGGAGCTCTTATGTCTTATCTGGTCCTGGCACGCAAATGGCGTCCGATGACATTTGAGGAGGTTATTGGTCAAAAACATGTCGTGATAACCATCCAAAACGCGATTAAGAGCAACCGTCTCGCGAACGCTTATCTCTTCGCCGGTCCGAGGGGCGTTGGTAAAACCACTGTCGCCCGGATTCTCGCCAAAGCAATCAACTGTGAAAATGGACCAACCCCTACGCCATGCAACGAATGTGCCTACTGTCAGGATATCACACAGGGCAGAAGTCTTGATGTACTTGAAATTGACGGAGCTTCAAATCGCGGGATCGATGAGGTCCGCAATCTGAGAGAGAATATCAAGTATGCGCCGTCCCGGGGCAAGCACAAGATCTATATAATCGATGAAGTTCATATGCTCACAGATCCGGCGTTCAATGCGTTGTTGAAAACGCTTGAAGAACCGCCCAAAAATGTGATGTTTATTTTTGCGACAACAGAACCGCATAGAATTTTACCGACCATTCTTTCCAGATGCCAGCGCTTCGATTTCAAGCGTATCACGCATGCAGAGATCATGGAACATTTGAAAAATATGAGCGAAAAGGAATCTATCAAGATCGAAGCCGAGGCTCTTCATTTGATCGCAACAAAATCTGACGGAAGCATGCGTGACGCACAGAGCCTGCTGGATCAGGCGGTCTCTTTCTCCGGAGAAGAGATAACCTCAAAAGAAGTGGCAGAGCTTCTTGGTGTGATTGACCAGGAAATTTTCTTCAGAACAACACAACTGTTATCGAAAAAGGACAGAAAAGCTGGACTTGAACTTATCGATGAAATCTTTAAGAGTGGATTTGATCTCACTGAGTATCTCGCCGGTCTGAATGAACACCTCAGAAATATATTGTTGGTCAAGGCAACGCATTCAGTCGACCTGTTGGAAACATCGGATAGCATCACTGATAAATACAGATCCGGCGCAGAGGATTTTGGTGAGCAAGATCTGCTCAGACTCATTAACATCATTTCAGACACAGAGTATCTTATTAAGAGAAGCGCAAATAAAAGATTAACATTAGAAATTGCTTTAATGAAATTAATTAATGTTTCTTTTACCAAAGAAATAGATGTGCTTCTGACTGAAATAGGAGATATAAAGAATCAGATATCCAATACTGATCTCCGGGCATCAGTGAATGTGACTGAAAATAAACAGACCCCTGAAAAAAAAAATGATAATCCAGTCAGAATCGCAGAAAAAGTAACAACGAAAGCTGAAAATAATAGCAAAACAGTACGCATCGAAGATGTACAGGAGCGTTGGCCGGAAATTGTCGATGAGGTGAAGAAGATCAAGATTGCCATGGGGTCATTCTTGAACGAAGGTGTTCCTACGAAAATCGAGGATAATACTGTGGTGATATCGTTTGGTACCCAGAATGGATTCCATATGGAAAATGTCATGAAAAATCCCCGCATCATCGAGAATATGATGAACAAGCTCTTGCAAGCCGATTTAAGGATAAGGTGTATTAAAGACAGCAGCCTTGTCACCGATGAAAAGGCTGTTGATCAGGGAAGAGACATTATACTGGAGAAACTGGCCTCGGAGGTATCTCAGGTAAAAACAATACTCGAAGTGTTCGATGTGGAAATTATTCGATAGAGAGCAGGAGAGATTGAATGAATATTGGTGATTTTGGATCAATTTTTAAAAACATGCAAAAACTCAAAGATGAAATTGCGAAGGTACAGCAGCAACTGGAGCAGATAGAGGTGCAGGGAAGTGCCGGTGGCGGTATGGTGACTGTAACAGCGAACGCACGGATGCAAATATTGCAGGTGAAGATTGAGGATGACGTGTACAAGTCTGATGACAGGGAAATGCTGGAAAATCTGATCGTATCCGCTATGAACCAGGCGATCGAGAACGCTCAGAAAAAAGCAAATGAACAGATGAGTGAAGCAACAGGCGGATTACTCAGGAATTTGCCGGAAGGGCTGAACATCCCGGGTATTATTTGAGGGGAATGTGATGCCTTATTTTGCAGAATCGGTTCAGAAAGCGGTGGATGAATTATCGAAGTTGCCCGGAATTGGTAAAAAATCTGCTCAACGACTTGTCTTTTATCTGATGAAGTTACCAAAAACCGAGGTTGAATCACTCACCGATGCGTTGATAGAGATCAAGGACAAAGCGAAGTATTGTTCAATATGCTTCAACATCACGGAAGAAGATCCATGTCCAATATGTTCGAATAACAGACGTGACCACAGAACAATTTGCGTCGTTGAAGAGGCAAGAGATGTCGTCGCTCTTGAGAAGACAGGGGAATTCAGAGGATTGTATCATGTTCTCGGCGGGGCTCTATCCCCACTCGACGGAATCGGGCCTGACGATTTGAAAATCAAAGAGTTGATGACACGCTTGAAGGATGAGGTACAGGAAATTATCATTGCGACGAATCCGAATACTGAGGGCGAGGCAACGGCCATTTATCTGTCAAGACTCATAAAGAATCTTGATATACGAGTAACAAGGATTGCCAGAGGGATTCCGATGGGGACGGATCTTGAATATGCCGATGAAATTACGTTAACGCGTGCCATTGAAGGTAGAACGCGTTATTAATGTTAATCAAGGAATATTCTACATACATAACTGATTTAAAATCGAACGGTTGAAAGAGGATAACAAGGGAAGCGAATGAACATACCCACTCAGTTGACAGTGCTTCGAATAATCCTGACACCGGTTTTTTGCTATACGCTGTTTGTTGAACAAATATTAGCCAAATATCTGTCTTTTCTCATATTTGGTATCGCAAGTCTGACCGATCTATACGATGGCCATATCGCTAAAAAGTATGGATATGTAACAAAATGGGGTAAATTCCTCGATCCTCTTGCGGACAAGATTCTGATCTCGACTGCATTGGTCGCTTTCCACATTCTCGGATATGTTCAATTATGGGTTGTCATCGCGATTGTTGGCAGAGATTTTCTTATAACCGGCCTTCGATCCTATGCGCTATATAAGAATCATCCCATTGTGACACGAGAGTGGGCAAGGTGGAAGACCTTTCTGCAAATGACTTCGATATTTGTTGTCTTCATATTTCTTTTGCTCGATCAACACTCTATTTTCTATGAGAAAAAGATACCCGTCGTTACTTTCCTCAAGAGAATAGACTTTACGGAGCATTTGATGTCATTCGTTGCAATTGTGACGCTGACAACGGGCGTGATGTATTTTATCGAGAATCGAGATCAGTTGAAACATATCTTAACATCATTTTATAAACTCTTCGCACCTTACTCCGATGTTGAATAAATTGATATCCACGGCATTGGGAGCGGGATATTCTCCAATCGCTCCTGGGACAGCAGGCTCACTCGTAGCTGTAGCGCTGTATTGGTTTGTACCGTGGCCAAATGCAACGCTTTTTCTCGCTACGATTGTAGTGCTGTTTGTGATTGGTCTACTGTCCTCAACAATGACGGAAAAAGAGAGTGTCCGTCGATTGGGTGAGAAGGGGCATGATCCCCAAATCGTTGTGATAGATGAAGTTGTGGGTATGTTTATTGCCTGCCTTTCTATGAGAAAGACGGTCTGGTTTATTCTTGCAGGCTTTGTACTCTTCCGCTTTTTTGATATTACGAAGCCGTTTCCGATCAATAAGTCTCAACATCTTCCAGGGGGGTGGGGAATCATGATGGATGACGTCATCGCTGGATTGTATGCCTTTCTATTGATAGAAGCATTTTACCTTCTCACCTGAATAAACCGTCACTAGCCAGGAACGTGAACCGCTCTAGAAAGTTTCGCTGCTGATTTCGTCGCGTAGGAACGGCAACCAAATTTATTTATGGATTTTCATGTATATTCTTATCTTATTGAAGGATGGCTTTAGATGATTGCAGAAATTGTATCTATCGGGGATGAAATTCTCGTCGGCCAAACGATAAACACGAATGCGGCTTATATTGGTAAAAGGCTGCAGGAGACGGGAGTCGAAGTCAAGTGGATGACTGCCATTGGCGATAATGAGGCAGATTTGATCACTCTGCTGAAATATGCAGAAGAGAGATCGGATGTGATCATCTTTACAGGCGGATTGGGACCGACTCATGATGATATGACGAAAAATGTATTTGCAAAATATTTTCATTCTCATTTGAAGCTGAATGAACAGATTTTGAAGAATATCAAGGACTTTTTCGATAAACGGGGCGTCGAAATGCCGAAGATAAACGAAGAACAGGCGATGATACCGGATAATGCTATTGTTTTTGAGAACGAAAATGGCACGGCACCCGGATTATTTTTCAAAAACAGGAATGCCATGTTTTTCGTGCTGCCCGGAGTACCACTGGAAATGAAAGCCATGATCGATACCAAAGTAATTCCTCTGCTTAAAGATCTGACAAACGATTTCATCAGAATTAAAAAGATCAAAACCTTTGGAATAGGAGAATCATCTCTCTTTGAAAAACTCGGTAACATACAAGATTATGAGCGATTTGTAAAAGTCGCATTCCTCCCTAAGATTGAGGGCGTCGAGATGCGCCTTACAGCCACTGCACTTGATGAGAAGACATCTCTGAGAAATATCGAACAGGCAGAATCGATGATCCGGCTACGGGTCGGTGACTATATTTGGGGTGTAGATGACGATACGATCGAAGAGCGCGTATCCCGTCAATTGCTGAACCAAGACAAAAGAGTATCGCTGGTGGAGTCGGTCACAGGGGGGAAAGTCGTGGATAAGCTATCGAACCATTCAGATAGTTCACAGTTCATGGATCAGGGGATGGTATTCTCAAATGAGAGGGATGCTTTGATGGCTTTGGGGTTGGATAAGCTCAGCGGCATGGCAGATGAGTTGGAAATCGTATCAGCGATCGCTTCTCGAGCCAGGGAACAGGGCAATTCCGATTATGGCGTGGCAACCAGCGGTCTCGCAAGCACGGAATCCAAGGACACATTTGGTTACGTGAATGTAGCGATCGTCGATGAAAATAGTTTTCATACCGCTCGAATGATATTG
Source organism: Candidatus Zhuqueibacterota bacterium (assembly GCA_036351795.1). GTDB lineage: Bacteria > Zhuqueibacterota > Zhuqueibacteria > Thermofontimicrobiales > Thiofontviventaceae > JAZBPW01. The sequence continues at coordinate 81,858 of JAZBPW010000125.1, forward strand.
AAACGGGACAGGCAATTGAACAAGGCGAGAGCCGCGAATTTCGCATTGTATGAATTCCTGCGCTTCCTTATGCAAAAAAATAAGACTTGACTCGATTATAATATTTGGTTATATTCATTGAAATGAATAAGATAAGAACATTTATAGCGATTGAGATACCGCCTCACATCAAAAAAGAAATCTCTGAATTTCAACGACATCTCATGGTCAGAGATACGCGTATCAGCTGGCCAAAACCGGACAATATTCATATTACGCTGAAATTTGTCGGAGATGTAGAAACGAATGCTATTACAGCAATCACCGAAGCAGTTGAAAAGGGAGTAGAACAGATACCCCCGTTCAATGTCAAAATTGTGGGTGTCGGAACTTTTCCCTCTGGTCGAAAGCCGAGAATACTTTGGATCGGAGCGAAGAGTGAGAATAGCTTGATGGTTAAGTGCGCTGATAATATCGACCAAAAGCTCGAAGAATTGGGATACGAAAAGGAGACAAGGCCATTCAGAGCCCATCTCACGCTGGGCAGGGTCAAATCGCAGTTCAAAATAGATGAGGTATTGGACAGATTGAATGAGAGTCGTGATTTTGAATGCGACGATTTTCTTGCGTCCGAAATTATCGTTGTGCAGAGCACGTTACACGCATCCGGGGCAATTTATACCCCACTGAAACGAATCAGATTATAACAAACGATCGGAGAACACTATGGCCGATGTAATGAATGAAAAGAAAAAGGCACTGGAATTGGCTTTGGGCCAGATCGACAGACAGTTCGGCAAGGGATCTGTCATGAAGCTGGGAGAGAAGCCTGTAGACGATTCGATAAGGATCATTCCCACAGGTTCCATCTCTATTGATGCCGCGCTGGGAATAGGTGGTGTTCCGCGGGGACGGATTATTGAGATTTACGGACCAGAATCTTCCGGTAAAACCACGCTTGCGTTACATATTATTGCTGAGTCACAAAAACTCGGAGGACTGGCGGCATTTATAGACGCGGAGCATGCGCTTGATGCTGCCTATGCAAAGAATCTTGGTGTGAACACGGATGAACTTCTGATCTCTCAGCCGGATTCAGGTGAACAGGCGCTGGAGATAACCGAGACGCTGGTACGCAGTGGCGCTCTGGATGTCGTTGTTGTGGACTCTGTTGCCGCACTTGTACCGCGCGCCGAACTGGAAGGCGAAATGGGAGATGCTCAGATGGGTCTGCAGGCAAGACTGATGTCTCAGGCAATGAGAAAACTGTCCGGAGCAATCAGCAAATCCAACACCTGTGTTGTATTCATCAACCAGATCAGGGAAAAGATCGGCATCATGTTTGGAAGTCCGGAGACGACCACCGGTGGAAGAGCTTTGAAGTTTTACTCGACTGTACGCATGGATGTCCGCCGGATATCGTCGATCAAGGATAAGGAGGTGATCATCGGCAACAGGACAAAAGTAAAAGTAGTGAAAAATAAGGTGGCGCCACCATTCAGAGAGGCTGAATTCGATATCATGTATGGAACCGGCATTTCCAAAGAGGGGGATATCATTGATGTCGCCGTAAAATACAATATTATCGAGAAAAGTGGTACGTGGTTTTCCTACGGAGAGGAGCGTCTCGGCCAGGGACGGGAAAATGTGAAAAGATTTTTACTGGAGAACCCGGATATTTATGCGGACGTCGAAAAAAAGGTGAGAAATACGCTTGGATTATCACCGGATACGAAAAAACAAAACGAAGGTAAAAAATCTGACGAAACGGAAAATAACAAAGATTGAGATTCAAAAAAAGCGCAAGAATCGTTGTTCGGTATTTCTTGACGAAGAATTTGCCTTTGGAATCGACCAGGAACTTCTCATTGAATTTGGCCTCGTAAACGGGGCCTTTTTATCTGATACAGATGTCGAAGCCATTCTCGAGGCTGAGAACAAGCGAGCGGCAAAGACACGCGCCTTTGGATTGCTCGCCTATCGCGATAGAAGTGAAAAGGAGATCCATGATCGTCTGAAAAAGATCGGATACGATGAGGAGACAACCAATTGGGTTGTGTCGGAGCTGAAGCGGCTGAATCTGATTAATGATAAGCGTTTTGCCGTTTCATTTGCCAAATCGAAAATGATATCAAAACCGATGGGACGCTTTCTTCTCAAGCAGGAGCTATTACAAAAAGGTCTTAGTGATACAATTATTGAAATTACACTGGCTGAAGTGTATCAGGAGACGAGTGAGTCGTCGCTTGCGTTCGAACTCGCAGAAAAGCAGATGAAGAAGTACCGAACTCTTGAACAGCCCAAGGCGAAAAAAAGACTTAGCGATTTCCTAATAAGGCGTGGCTTCAGCTGGGAAATTGTGAAAAATATTACACATCAGTTAAAATTATGAATGTGGAATAGAATTTGTATGTTCAATAACCAACGTAGGAGTAAAATGTATTTATGAAATCTGTCGATATACGAAATACGTTTATACAATTCTTTGAGGAACACAATCACAAGTTTGTGAAAAGTGCACCGGTTGTCCCGTTTGAGGATCCATCATTGCTTTTCACGAATGCGGGTATGAATCAGTTCAAGAACATCTTTCTCGGGTTGGAAAAACGTGATTACAACCGGGTAGCCAATACGCAAAAGTGCATACGGGTTAGCGGTAAACATAATGATCTCGAGGAAGTTGGAAAAGATACATACCATCATACATTTTTTGAAATGCTTGGAAACTGGTCTTTTGGTGATTACTATAAAAAAGAGGCCATTGTATGGGCATGGGAGTTGTTGACAGATGTCTGGAATCTTCCCAAAGACAAACTATATGCGACTGTATTCCGGGATGACGATGAAGCGGAAACATTGTGGCGAACGATGACCGATATCAAGAAGGACCATGTGCTGCGTTACGATGAAAAAGATAATTTCTGGGAAATGGGAGAAATCGGTCCCTGCGGGCCGTGTTCAGAGATTCATATCGATCTTGGACCGGAAGCTTGCGACAAGAAGCATGAGAAAGGACATCGATGCGAGATAAATGGCGGGTGTGCAAGATATATTGAGCTGTGGAATCTGGTTTTTATTCAATTCAACAGGGATGAAAGCGGAGAGTTGAAGGAACTTGCATCTAAACATATTGATACCGGAATGGGATTTGAAAGAATAACCGCGGTGCTTCAGGGTGTTGGCTCAAATTATGAAACAGACCTCTTTATTCCAATTATCGATAAAATTTGTGAAATGAGCGGTCATCAATACAGTTCCGAAGAGTCCGGGACACCGCATCGTGTGATAGCGGATCATGTCCGTGCTCTTACATTTGCCATCGCGGATGGAGCGCTGCCTTCGAATGAGGGACGAGGCTATGTATTGAGAAGAATTTTGCGCCGGGCTTCGCGTTTCGCCAGAAAATTGAATATGCATGAGCCGATAATATACAAGCTTGTCCCGGTGATCGTTGACGTGATGGGAGAGGCTTTTCCAGAGATATCAGAAAAGCATCAGTACGTATCCATGGTGATCAAGGCAGAAGAAGAGGGTTTTAATCAGACCGTTGACCGGGGTATTGAACTATTCGATAAATTGATCATAGATTTGAAAAGATCGGGAAAATCACAAATACCTGGAAAAGATGCATTCAAACTGTACGACACCTACGGCTTTCCATTGGATTTGACAATGCTGATGGCCGAAGAGAATCAATTTACTGTAGACACCGATGAGTTCAGTAAAGAGATGGATGCCCAAAGGCAGCGGGCGCGGAAGTCGGGTAAATGGGAATATGCGGTGGACTTCAATTACGATAATTGGGATACCGTGACGCCAGGGATTGATTCTGTTTTTTGCGGCTACGATAAAATGGAGACAGGCGCGGAGATCAGAAAAGTCAAACGCGAAGAGGATGTTATCTTTCTTACGTTGAGCGAGACGCCGTTTTATGGCGAATCCGGTGGTCAGATCGGCGATATAGGGGAGATTCAGGGACGAAATTTCAAATTACAAATCGTGAACACTCTGAAAGAAGGAGAAAGGATCATACATATCGCCAAAGGTAAGCTTCCTGACGGTGATATCGATCCATCTGTGACCGCAGTCATTGATAAAGAGAGGAGAACGCGCACAGCCCGTAACCATACGGCGACGCACCTGTTGCAGGCGGCGCTGAGGAGTGTGCTGGGTGACCATGTTCACCAGACAGGGTCCTATGTATCACCGGAACGTTTGCGTTTCGATTTGACACACTTTGAGAAAATATCGAAAAATGAGCTGGAAAAAATAGAGAAGATAGTGAACAGTAAGATCATGGAAAATCTGGATGTCACACCTGTTGAATTATCGCTTGATGACGCGAGAAATGAAGGCGCGATGATGTTATTCGGGGAAAAATATGATGAGCAGGTACGCATGATCAAAATAGATGATTACAGCAAAGAACTGTGTGGTGGTACGCATCTACGAATGACGGGGGAAATGGGGTCCTTTCGAATCGTCTCTGAGGCAAGCGTTGCATCAGGAGTGAGAAGAATTGAGGCGATCACCGGCGATTATGCCTATGAGCATGCCGTGAAGGAAAAGGAAATCATAGAATCGCTCAAGGAGAAACTCAACGTCATACCTGATGAACTTGTCACTCGTGTGGAAACCATGATCACGGAGAAAAAGAATCTCGAAAAAGAGATTCAGACTATGAAAGCAGAAGAGGCTCAGGACGATATTCAGAAGATAGTTGATAGTGCCAAGTCCTTGAACGGCATGAAAATTGTATTATCAGAGATTAAGACCTCGGATATCGAGAGCCTGAAAACAACGGGCGATATTCTGCGCAACAGTTTGAAATCAGGCGTGGGGGTTCTGGCCACTGTCATTCATGGAAAGGTCAATTTTCTTTGCGTTGTGACCGACGATCTGGTCAAGGACAAGAAATTCCACGCCGGCGAAATCGTGAAGAAGGTGGCGGCAATTGCAGGTGGTTCCGGAGGCGGAAGACCACACCTGGCTTTGGCCGGAGCGCGGGATGCAGGCAAGATCGCTAAAGCGCTGGAAGAGGCGGAAGAAATTATTCGGGGGATTGCATGACAACATTCGAAAAGATGCTCAGGATTAAAGAAGAGATGGGTGCTGGGTACATCGTTCTCATCGATCCAGATAAACAATCGATTGAGGACAGCGTAAAGATCGCAAAAAGAGCGGAGGAGGAGGGGGCGGATTTAATATTTATTGGTGGAAGCCTTATCTTTTTCTCGGTTTTCGATGAACTCGTGAGGAATGTCAAGGAGAGCGTCGACATCCCGGTAATCATCTTTCCCGGAGGAACGAACCAGATATCAGGACATGCGGATGCGATCCTGTTTATGTCAATCATCAGTGGTCGCAATCCTGATGCCCTGATCGGTCAACAGGTCCTGGGCGCACCGGTTATTAAATTATTGAACCTGGAAGCAATCTCGATGGGTTATATGATCATCGAGTCAGGAAAAATGACGTCTACAGAGTTCATGAGCAATACGAAACCGATTCCACGTGATAAGGGAGATATTGCGGTCGCACATGGTTTGGCCGCAGAGTATCTGGGTATGAAAATTCTCTACCTTGAGGCCGGAAGTGGGGCAGAGCATCCGGTACCGGATGAGATGATAAAGAAAATGTCACAGATTGTCTCTCTGCCGCTGATCGTCGGCGGTGGTATCCGGACCCCGGAAATCGCACGACAAAAAGTAGAGGCAGGAGCATCATTCATTGTTACCGGCAATGTACTGGAAAAGGCTTCAAAAAAAGGCGTCATAAATGAATTTGCCTCCATGATACATAATAGATAAAGGGATACAGAAGATAAGATGATAGATATACATTCACATATAATACCATATGTCGATGATGGCGCGCAAAGTTGGGATGAGGCGATCGAACTATTGCGGCAGGGTGAGCAAGCCGGAGTGGAGGCTGTGGTTGCTACGCCGCACATTCTGGCAGAGAGTGACTATGAAAAAGTCGAGTCTGATATAATCTCCAAGTTCGGAAAACTGAGAGATAAAGCGAGAGCTGCCGGAATTAAGATGGAGATGTATCTGGGTTGTGAAATATATATACAACCGGATATGACGCTTACTCATAAAATATCTACGTTCAATAATAACGAATTGTACTTTCTGGTTGAGTTTCCGATGAGCAGTATTCCCAAATTTGCTGCGGAGAAATTTTTCACTTACATCGTTGAAGGGAAACTCCCAATCATCGCGCATCCAGAGAGAAATGCCGGTTTCATCGAACGCCGTCATCTGGCATATGAATTTGTCCAACGGGGTGCCCTGATGCAGGTCAATGCATCAAGCCTGTTGGGAAGACACGGGAATGAAGTTAGGGAGACTGCACTGAATTTAGTAGAACACAATTTAGTACATTTCGTAGCAAGCGATTGTCATGGATTGAATCATCGAACCATGAAATCACTTGCAACAGCATATGAACTCGTTTGTGATCAGTTTGGAGTCGATACAGCTAATAGATTATTTAAAATAAATCCATTAAAAGTAATACAGGGGGAAAAAATAGATACAGCAGAGCCAGTTCCGATGCGCACTCAAACAAATAATTCTTTCTGGCAGAAAATGGGAGATTTAATCAGATCCCATTCTTAAAACGGTGGTGGTGTGCGGTGTGGCGGATGAGGTAGTTTTAAGAATTTAGTACCTCCAGGCTCTTATTAGTTACTATTCAAAATTCATCTTACTAGGGATGCAAGCTATGAATGTAGAAAAGAGTGCTAAACGAGCCCTGTACGTGATTTTTGCAACGCTGTTAATTTTATCGGTTTCTGCACAAGCCCAAACACCGGATAATTTCGATTTGATGATCGTATTACCCGAAACAACCGGTGTACAGGCAATTCAGAACGGATGGGACGGTGCAGTGCGTGCAGAAGTCATTGATACAACTCTACAGGTTGCCGGTTATTATCACTTTTTCCCAAAAGTGCTATATAACAGCGGGAACGAACAGACAAATGAATCCTTCTACCTGCTCGCTTATTCAGCTGACGGGGATTCCATCTATCCTGAAGATGCAAATGCGGGCAAATTTAAGGTTGTAGAGGATGATTCCCTTCCCAATCGCCACACAAATGTCCGTGATGCCGGCATTTTTCTGTTACCTCTCGGCCGAAACAGACTTCAATTGAATCACTACGACCTCATCGATCATATTTATCCACAGTTCTTAAATGGTCCGATGACAGGTACGCAGAGTGTTAAATTTCCGGATATGATTGGAGTATTCATAGACACTGTCATTGATGGCACAATTGAAATCGAAGCGGACGCTCCAAGAACAGAGGAAATCAATGGTGAAGTCCGGGAAGTGCTTTACCTGAATGAGACGGTGGTATATCGTTTTACTGTGAGAAATATTTTCGGAAATGTCGTAACAGGTGCAACACTAACCAATTTCTTCCCCCCCAGCCTGGAACCATACGAATTTTCTCTGGCGCCGATTCACCATGACGCTGACTCTACTGTATGGGAATTGCCTGATATAGAGTATCTGAATAGTTACGATATTACTGTCAAGGCCAGGTTGAAAGAGGCTGTTCCCAATACATATATCCCGCTCGCAGATAGTGCCGTTTTGCGCGCGCCCAAGGATTATGTGCTGGAGAACAATGTCGCCAATAATATTATTTACTCCTATTCAGAAACAAAACTGGAAAATATAGTCAAGTCAGATCTTTTTCTGGATTCAAATGGTGATAATCTGTTGACCCCGGGTGATCGGATTGATTACACGATTACTTTTATCAACAACGGGGATGCGGTCGCAGGGGCTGTGACTTTTACGGATTCAATCCCTCAAAATACAGAATATGTGCCAGGCTCTGCAACCACATCCAGGGGAACGATCACCGCGACATCCCCGGTATTAGTGATTCAGATCGGTGATATGGCACCAGGTGATGATGTGACGATCGGTTTTCAGGTTGAACTAACAGCTGCTGTGGATAGCGTTTCGAATCAGGGATATGTTGAAGAGGCCGGCTTGACTCCCGTTCCCACAGACGACCCAAAGACGATTGAAGAAAAGGATCCAACGATCACAAAGGCCAATCCGGCTTTTAATGGGAGCGCAGATGTCACTCTGAAAGATCGGCTGCAGGATGTGAACGATGATGGTGCTCTTTCAAACGGGGATATCATTTCGTATACAGTGAAAATAGAAAACTCTGGGGGTGAGGATGCAACCAATGTGACATACCTGAATCCCATACCGGAGAACACAGCCTACGTAGCTGGATCGGTAACGACCAGCAAAGGAACGATTTTCTCGGTTTCTCCTTCACTTCAGATAAATATTGGCTCCATTGCTGGCCGAAACCGGGAGACAGTCACAGTTACATATAATGTTCGTGTCACAGCCGATGTCGATAGCATTGTTAATCAAGGCGAAGTGACCAACGATGAGACTTCTGCTGAACCGACAGACGATCCGGATACACCAGCGGATAACGACCCGACGGTCACAACGGATCCTCCAAGATTCAGTGTATCTGATGACATCATCAAATCTGATTCAATCCAGGACGTCGATGGAAACTTCCGCATTTCTCAGGGAGATATAATCACCTATGAAATACAGCTGAAAAATTCCGGTCAAGGTGTTGCGCATCAGGTTGTTTTTGAAGATACGATTCCACAATACACCGAACTGTTCGGCAGTGTCGATGTTTCAAAAGGCCTGGTCATCAATACCTCTCCGGTGATTCAGATCGAGATCGGAGACATGAACCCGCAGGAAACAGTGACGATTCAGTTTTCGGTCATTGTCACCGCCGTGATCGCAGAGAGGGTCATGATTCGGCTGGAAGCTGAAGCGGACAGCATAGTGAATCAGGGAACATTGCGATGTCTCGAAATTGATCCGGAACCGACAGATGATCCGGATACACCGGAAGATGACGATCCCACTGTCAGCAGACTTTTTCTGCCGCCGAATTTCAGCGGGCAGGGTGATGTATTCCTGACAGATATATTTGAGAATACCAATCGCGATGATAAAATTTCCATTGGGGAAACCATTAGTTATGAGGTCACAATTCAGAATTCCGGCGAGGAGACGGCAAACAACGTGGTCTACACCAATCCTGTCCCGGAAAATACGGCCTACAGGGCAGGATCACTCGTTACAAGTAAAGGAACGATTGTAAGCACGTCGCCTGGGCTGCAGGTGGATATTGGGACACTGGCCCCCAATGAGTCTGAAGTTGTCACGATATCCTATGTTGTGGAAGCCATTGCCGATGTGGACAGTGTGGTGAATCAGGGACTCCTGACCAGTGCTGAGACGCCGGACGAGCCAACGGATGATCCTGAAACACCCGCAGGAGATGATCCGACAATCACCAGAGTCCTGTCAAATCCAGTATTTGAAAATGTAGACCTGTCGGATTTTTGGGAAGATCGGGATAATAATGGTGTTATCACGGTAGGGGATCGTATCAACTATACCGCAACACTTGTGAATTCCGGTGAACTGCCGGCGACTAATGTGCGATATAACAATCCTATACCTGAGAACACCCGGCTTGTTAGAGGTAGCCCGCAGACAAGTAAGGGCAAGGTGTGGGGACAGGATCCAAGCCTATTTATTTATATAGGTGATGTTGCTCCCAATGAATCTGAGACGATAACCATTAACTATATCGTTTCAGTTATCGCGGATGTTGATTCAGTATTATCGCAGGGAGTTGTAACAAGCAAAGAAACTTTTCCGGAGAATTCCAACGATCCGGCCACACCAATGGATAATGATCCGACTATCACAAAAGTTTTGGGGCCGCCTCGGTTCAATGTGTCTAGTGATGTGACTCTAATAGATGATTTTGAAGATTTGGATGGCGATAGTCTGATATCTGCCGGCGATGTAATAAACTACAGTATTTTAATCAGGAATTCGGGTGATAGTACAGCGCACAATGTTGTGCTGACAAATCCCATGCCCATGAATACATCTTACGTTACCAATTCTGCTGTGACAAGCAAAGGAATTATCAGAAATACGAGTCCTGAATTGGTCGTTGAGATAGGAGATATTGCACCATACCGGTTTGAAACCATTGCGATTTCATATCAAGTCGTTGTTAACGCCGATGTGGATACAGTTGCAAATCAGGGAGTCTTGACTTCCCTGGAGACGTTACCCGAACCCACAAATGATCCGGATACTCCCGCAGACAATGATCCGACACTTACCATAAGACTGGGTCCACCAAGTTTCGATGCATTAGATGATGTGACTTTGCGGGATGATATGACGGATGTAGACAAAGACGAAGCATTGTCCATAGGTGATCGCATCCGCTATACTATTGATATAAAGAATAGCGGAGATAATACCGCTACAAATGTGGTGCTGATCGATTCGATTCCTGAGTTCACGAGCTACATTGCAAATTCAGTGACCACGAGCAAGGGCAGCATCGTGAGTACCTCACCAGTGCTGCAGGTTGATATCGGTACAGTTGCTCCGCGAAACAGTGAGATCGTAACCATCACCTATGATGTGGATGTG
>JAZBPW010000126.1:0-6875 GCA_036351795.1 Candidatus Zhuqueibacterota bacterium
ATGATACGAATGATAACCCCAGGAATCACGCGCCCAGGGACCACCGTGTACGAAAAGAACCATTGGCAGCGGCTGATCGGGCCGTGCGTTGTTGTCCTCATCCGTCCAGAACGGCAATGTAAGATAGCTGACAAGTTCTTTTCCGTCACGCGATTCGATGATCACAGGATGCATTTTCGACAGCGACAGGCCTTCGAGTTTCGTGCGGTTCGTGAACATAAACTCGGCTTTATCTTCGGTACGATCATACAGATAGTAGTTCACAGGACCGTCATCCTTGACATAGGCGACTGTCCATACATTATCGTCCAGCGATCTGCTGGTCACATTGATGTCGCCGTCCGCAACTGTCCTCAGATAATCGAGATCAGCCTTGATGGATTCATCCAGTACAGTCCATTCTGTGCGCAGATATTCGCTCGCTGCCGCTTCGATTGTCCTGTCGATGGGATGGATCATGATGTTGCTCAGATCCGCCTTGGGATCCTCATAGATCACTTTCTTTTCGCCGGATTTCAGATCCACGGATACCAGCGCCGCGGTGTTCCTGCCTCTGCTGTCGATCATGTAAAGGATGTCACCGGTTTTGTCGAAAGTGATGGGGCTTGTCGTCAGCATGTCCTCCATGGGGATCTTGTCGAACGATTTCCACTTGTTCTTTCCCGTTGGCACGAATATTTCGTTCCCTCCGTCCGGCGTCATCTGCAACGCGTAGCGGATCTTGTAGTTGTCATCGGTCTGGAAACCCATGAACCTGTCGTTCTGCTGGATGAGTTCAAGATCGCCGCTCAAAATATTGAGCTGGTAGATGTCGTGGAATTGAGGATTCCTGTTGTTCAACCCCACCAGGATCTCGTTGGGAAACTTGTAGCTAACTTCCTGAATCTGCGCGCGCGGCCTCAGTTTCTTGCCGTTTGGCAGCGTGATCGGATTGTTGTCAGGACCGACGATCTCCTCGAATGGTGTCAGGTTGATGTCCTCTTTTGTCTCCACATTGACAGCATGCACCTGCCAGTTCTCATCACCGCCCAGATCCTGCAGATAGATGATCTGTTCGTTGTTGTAAGCCCAGAAAAAGATGCGGATGCCGCGTAGCGTGTCCTTGGTAACAGCGACGGCAGCGCCGGGATCCTCGATGGGCGCCACCCATACGTTCATCACACCGTCCAATGGTGCCAGGTAACTGATATGCTGGTGGTTTGGACTCACTCTCAGCGACGCCTTGTCAGGATTGCCGAACAGGACTTCCCGTGAGATTACTTTCCCCTCTTTCGCGCATTGCGTAAAGGTGAGTACGAGTCCGGTTGAAATAACAAAAAGCACAACGAAAATCAGATACTTTCTCATGCTACACTCCTTATGTTTGATGAATAGATAAAACTGCAAATCATGCAGATCTCAAAGATCAGCAATCAATAGTCCGACATACAGCTTATAAATTTATTCTATTGTATACGCTCTTAAAAGCAAGAAGTTGCCCGGTCGAGCCGTGAATTAGTATGTGACATTTTTGCTCCACTGACTCGGCGTGAAAAAGATGAAAAACGCGAAGATCTCGAGCCTGCCCAATATCATGGTTATGGTGAATATCCACTTGCCAGGATCGGGTATGGCACTGAAGTTTCCAACTGATCCCACGGTGCCCAGCCCCGGACCGACATTTCCCATGGTGGCCACGGCTCCGGAGAAGGCGCTGACCACATCCACACCCAGAGCGACCAGTAAAATTGTTGCGATAAATACAATAACAATATAAATACATACATATAGAATGCTTTTCAATACCAGATCTGGTCGAACCACATTACCATCAATCCGGATCGGTATCACAGCATTGGGATACTTCAGGTTCTGCATATGGCGGTAAAATGATTTTATCATGATCACGATCCGGTCGGCCTTGATACCACCAGATGTGGAACCGGCACATGCGCATTGCAATGCGAAAAAGATCAGCAGCAGTTTCGACAGCGACGGCCATACAGCGGTATCCGTCGTGGCGAAGCCGGTTGACGTGCCAATAGAGATCAGGTTGAACGCTGCCATTCGAATGGATGCAAGCCAGTCGAATGGCCCGTGCCAGTGAATATTCAGCGCGATAATAGAGATGGCCGCACCCATCGAGATCAGATAATACTTGACCACGCTGGATCGCCAAAAATCACAGACACTTCCGGTAACGACGGCGTACAGCAGAGCAAAGTGAATCCCCGACAACACCATAAAGACGATGACCACAGATTCGATGAGCGGGCTTTGATAGTGAGCGATACTCAGGTTTTTTGTCGAAAATCCCCCGGTAGCAATGGTCGCAAATGAATGCGTCACTGCATCGAAGAGATCCATCCCGCAAAAAATAAGCGCAATGGTTTCCAGCAGCGTGAGGCCCAGATAGACGCCGGCCAGGATCTGAATCGCCTTTCTCGCCCGATGATGAAAATTTTCTTTAACCATCGATGAGATCTCGCTCCTGAACAGCACCACCTCGGCCATGCCCAGAAAGGGCAATACAGACAGGACGAAAATAATGATACCGATACCGCCTATCCAGTGCGTCGACGCGCGCCAGAACAGCAATCCCATTGGGATGGCCTCGATGTCGGTCAGTATCGTTGATCCGGTCGTCGTGAAGCCGGATACGCTTTCGAACCATGCATTCGTGAAAGTGAACGGTCCTCCGTAAAGAATATATGGCAATGATCCCGCTAAACATGAGAGGAACCAGCTGAGAACCACGATCAACAATCCCTCCTTGTTCGTGATTCTCGTTGCAGGGGGAACGAATATGAGCGGGAACAATCCGAACAAGAGAGTTACGAGAGCGCTATACAGCAGTGGCATAAAAGCGGCATCCGAATATATGAGCGAGATGCTGCATGAGATCGTCATGAAAAACGCATTTGCCAGCAGTGCCAGCGCGACATATCTGACCACGACATGGAATCTCATGACTGCTTTTCCTCTACATTGACGGACTGGCAGAGATGGTCAATGGCGTCGGCCAGTTCCGCAATCTCATCATCCGTTTCAATGGCTACATTGAACGGCGTGCGTTTGTTGATGAACTTATTCACCCTGTCTGTGATTGTGATTATTGGTGTGACGTAATAGTAGTTTACCAGATAATTGAAAAGAAAAGTGAACACCAGCGCTGAGATCAGTGCGATGATACCCGGCATGATCGCCCTGCTGGAGCGATTCTCCAATTTCGAAGCCGTCAAATACATGGTATTGTCGTTGAGCGTGATGAGCTCGTTAATCGATTGCTTCACGTGGAGAAAGGAATTGTGCATCTCCTTGAAGTACCAGTCCATGTTCTCTTCTTTATACGTATCCACTATCGGTCGTTCCCATTTGTTTTTGTATACTGCGTATCGCGACGAGATCTCCTCGAGGTGTTCGTGTTCTCCTTCGATGGAGATGTTCTCGAACGCGAAATTGATCTTTTGAGTGAATAGGCTGTCGGCCGAGGACAATAACCGTCTCCCCTCCCGCCAATGACCAAGCATCAGGAGTAGTACAGCACTGTCCTCACGCTCAAGTGCCTCTTTCATCACTTTCGCAGCACGGATGCTCTGATAGTTTTCATCGAGTATTCTCTGTACGGAAGACCCGATTGATTTCAATTCATAAATTGACCACGATCCTGCGATCAATAGCATAAGCGATAGTATTAAAAACCCTGACAAGATCTTGATACGAATTCCCATAATGCCACCATATTATTTTAACAAATCAAATGTGAACATTGCAAAAGCGTAATTGATGAGGTCAATTAAAGATCATTTTTTCCAATACGAAAAAGTGAAAAGAATGATCACAGTAAAGAGCTCCAGCCTGCCCACGAGCATCAGGAAGGAGAGAAACCATTTGCCGATGGCAGGTATCTGGGCATAATTATCGGTTGGTCCGACGCTTCCGAGTCCCGGACCGATATTATTTATGTTCGCGGCGACACTCCCAAATGCGCTTGGCAGATCGAGCCCGAGAGCGCTCATAAACAGTATCCCGACGACAGTGAGCGCGACATGGAGCAGGAAGAAACCTGCAATGTTTCCAGCGATCTCAGGAGGTATCACAGCATCTCCGATGCGGACCGAGAAGACCGCTTTGGGGTGGATCTGTCTCTTGATTTCCGTAATCCCCATCTTGATCAGTATCATCGTGCGAATGATCTTGATACCGCCGCCGGTGGAACCGGCACACCCGCCGAAGAACATGAGGAAAAACAGGATCACCTGCGATAGATGGGACCACTGCTCGTAATCCGCGGTACCATATCCGGTTGTCGTCAGAATGGATACCACCTGGAATAGTGTGTATTGAATCGTCTTTGCAAAGTGGTGCCCTGTCACTTTCCAGACGTCGACGCCGATCAGGACAAAGGCGATGGCGATCAATCCGATAAAAGCCCTGGCCTCATGATCCTTCACATAGACGCCGGGTTTTCCCCTCAATGCGCGGTAATGGAGCGCGAAATTGATCCCTGCCAGGATCATGAACACGACGATGATATAGTCGATTGCCGCGCTGTCGTAATAGCCGATGCTGGTGTTTTTCGTCGAGAATCCTCCGGTTGCCATTGTACCGAAGGTGTGGCACAACGCATCGAACCATGTCATACCCGCCAGTCTCAGCGCGATGGTTTCCGCGAGACTGATGAGCGCATACACGCCCCAGAGAAGCTTCGCCGTGCTCGCGATACGCGGCGTCAATTTGTCCGGCGTTGGTCCCGGAACCTCGGCCTTGAAAAGCTGCATTCCACCGACACCGAGCAGCGGCAGGATCGCCAGTGAGAAGACAATGATACCCATACCGCCGAGCCAGTGCGTCAGTGAACGCCAGAAGAGCAAACCATGCGGCAACGCCTCGATATTTGTCAGTATCGATGCCCCGGTGGTGGTGAAACCGGACATCGTCTCGAAGAAAGCATCTGTATATGATGGTATAAATCCGGAAAGCTTGAATGGCAAAGCACCGATGATGGCAAAAAGCAGCCATCCCGCAGACACAATCAGGAAGCCATCCTTTGCATGCAGCTCTCGTTTCGATCCACTCGCAAAAAAGAAAATAGTGCCTGATACCAGGGAAATAGCGATGGTGATCGCGAAAGCCTGGAGATCAGGTTCTCTGTAGTACAGAGCGAAAAGCGCCGGAAAAACCAGACATAATCCCAGAAATATCAGTAAGGCACTTAGTATATGGATGACGGCGCGATAATTTACCATAGCTCAATTAAACAGTTTTTCCACATTATGAATATCCCCGGGCAGCGCAAACAGCACGACCTTATCACCGGCTTCGAGCTGCGTATTTCCCACAGGAATAAAGACATGGTCTGCGCGCATCACTGCGCCGACGATGGCATTCTGCGGGAAACCGACTTCTCTAAGTGGCTTGCGGGTGATTTTTGAACCCTCCTCAGGGATCAGTTCCAGTACCTCTGCAGTGATACCGGGAATGGAAACGACGCTGACCACTGAACCGCGCCGGATGAACTTCAAGATTCCGTTAACGGTCAGCAATTGCTTTGAGATATAAGCATCTATACCAATGGTCGGTATGATCGGCCAGTACTCGGTTCTGTTGATCAGGGAAATGATCTTCGGCACCTTTAAATGTTTCGCCACGAGACAGGAAACGATATTTGTTTCATCATCACCTGTCATGGCGATAAAGGCATCCATGTCGATGATGCCCTCGGCCGCCAGAAGGTCAATATCAGATCCATCGCCACGGATCACGAGTGTCTTTTTCAGCTTTTCTGCCAGATCGTGAGTCTTATCAGCGTTGGACTCGATGATCTTCACGTTGTATTCTTTTTCCAGTTCCTGAGCAATGCCATATCCGGTCTGACCGCCGCCGAGGATCATCACATCCTCGATTTTCGCGTTTTCTTTTCCAGTGATCCTCACGACATCCTGCACATGTTCCTTTGCGACGATCACAAATATACGGTCATTGGGGAGAAGGATATCGCTACCACGAGGAATTCGCGTCGACTCTTTACGGTGTATGGCGATGATCCGGAAAGTGAAATCCTGGTAGTCCTGAGCCAGCTGACTGAGTGGTACATTGAGAAAGGGCAGGTTCTGATCGATCTGTATGCCCATCACAATGATCCTGCCGTCGGCGAACTCGATGAAATCAGTCGCCGCCGTCTGCTTTAACAGGCTTACCGCTCCGCGCGCGGCAACAGACTCCGGATGAATGATGAGATCGATATCAAATTTCTGTGCGCTCACAGGCGCATTTTCCTGCAAAAACTCCACGTTCTTGACGCGTGCCACCGTTTTTTCCACACCATACTGCTTAGCCGTGATGGCTGCCAGCAAGTTGACCTCATCACAATCTGTCACTGCCACCAGCAAGTCCGCGTCATTAATCCCCGCATCTTCCAGCACACTGAAACTCGTCCCGCTTCCCTTGATGACACGGGCATCCAGACTGTTCACCGCCCTGATGTAATTTTCAGGATCCTTCTCTATCAGGAAGATATCATTCTTCTCGTAAGAAAGCATTTTCGCCAGATGATATCCGATATCTCCTGCGCCAACAATAATAATTTTCACTCGAATGTATCCATGCTAATGAGATCAGTTTTTTTAACTTTGCATTTCACAGTTCAAATCGGACAATAAACTTTTAAGTTAATGAAAAAAATATTGAATGTCAAATGGAAATCCGGGTTGATCCCTAAAAAATGATACAGATCATTTCTGACCACTTTTTGACTTACAGCTAAAATATCGAAGATTGGGATTTGGTAGTCAGTGATTCGAGCAGTCGCATGCCCTTCACAGAGTTACCTTTTCGATTCAAAGGCGGACTCCAGACCGCGATACTGTACTCACCCGGAAAAATCGCCGCAATGC
>JAZBPW010000127.1:0-2930 GCA_036351795.1 Candidatus Zhuqueibacterota bacterium
CAGTCTTGTATTGATGCTTCTTCGCGTATTCGAACGCATCCGTAATGATATTTCTGGCCGCTTTTCTGGTAATGATTCGTAGCGATACAGCGATGTCATCGAGCGGAGTATCACTGAATCTTTTCATTTTTGGGTGATTGGCCGAGAGCGTATCCATGACGGCTTGCGGAAGCGGATGAAATTCGACACCAGCGTATAGATCTTCCGTATTCTCTCTGAAAACAACAAGATCGATATCATCTCTGTAATTGAGCGGATTTCCGTTATATGCCTTGCAGGGACGCAGATTGGTCCGCAAATTGAACTCCTGTCTGAGCCGGACGATCGGACTTGCATACACGAGGCCTGTGTCCTGCAATTCGGGACTGAGTTCTTTGGCCGCCTCTTCTTTTGGTTTAGATGTGATGGCGCCGAACAGCGCGCAATCCGTATTTTTCAAAAGTTCGATCGTACGCGCCGGAAGTGGATCTCCTTCTGAACACCAGAACTCCCATCCGATATCACCGTGGATGTATTCCGCATCTAAGTCGAGTGCGTCGAGAACAATTCGAGCCGCTTCCATAACATCATTACCCACACCATCTCCGGGTAGCCATGCAATCTTGTGTTTCGCCATTCTTTCACTCCATAACTATTTAATAAAATTCATAGATAAGTTTGCAAATATACTTATTTTCGTCTCAAGAGTCAAGAATTTTATGACAAATAGCTTGCAATGAAATGAAAAATTATTTATTTTAGCACGATTTTATAATTGGATTGGAACAGTTTTAGCAGGAGGAAAATAATATGTCAAATTTATCGGCAGTCAATCAGAATGAGTTTAACGAACGCGTGATCGAGTCTGATCTCCCTGTGCTCATTGATTTTTGGGCGGAATGGTGCGGACCGTGCAAGCAGGTGACTCCTATCATTGAGGAGCTGGCCGGTGAATATCATGGAAAGATGCACATGTTTTCATGTGATGTCGACAGCAATCAGGATATTGCTGTGAACTATGGCATTCGCAGTATACCCACGCTTTTGATGTTCAAGAATGGTGAGGTTGTTCAACAGATCGTCGGGCTGACACCAAAAGCCTCGATTAAGCAAAAAATTGATGAGATTTTATAGAACACGTTTGCATAAGCTTTTTGCGAAGGCCGTATTCGCACAAGGCCGCATGAATACGTCGGAATAGGTCGGCGCACTCTGTTCGTCTGTCATTTCCGCATTTTAAAAAGAATGTAGACTGCGCCGATTCCGAAAATAATGTTACCCAGCCATGCGGCAAGAAAGGGCGGCAGCGTGCCGTTGTGACCGAATGTCTGAGCGACTTTTATGATGCCGAAATAGAGAAAGCAGATAAAAAGGCTGATCCCGAAACTCACCGCAGGGCCGCTTCTGGTTTTTCTCGATGCCAAAGGCGCACCAAAGAGAAGAATGATGAAGTTGGCAAATGGAAACGCGATTTTCAGATAGAGATCAACAAGCCAGCGGTCCGGATTACCCCCGTTGCGTCTAATGTTATTGATAAACTCCTTCAACTCCCAATAGCTCATCTCTTCCGCTTTTTTTTGCGTTCTCGATAATTCCTGAGACTTGAAATTGAATTCCGCTTTTGGGAGCCGGTCAAATTTTTCTACACGCTCTTCATTGTTTGTAAATGTTCTCGTTATTCCGTTGTGCAGAGTCCAGATATCATCCTCCAATACCATCTTTTCGGCATCGATTCGGCTGTGAATGGTGCTGTAGCTGTCGTCGAAGGTCTGAACGGACACGCGGTGGGCGGTGTTGATTTGTGTATCGAAATAACCGATATAGAGCCAGTTCTTCTCCGAAAGCTGAATGTAGATATCGGATTGCCGCTTTTTATTATTCTTTTTGGATTTATTAACATATTCTTTGTATAGATCGATCTTTTTGGCATTCGTATAGGGGACGATTTTTTCTCCCATGAACATGATCGTACTGCTGATAAAAAATCCGAGGATGATCAAAGGGAGCAGAATACGGAACAGCGACATTCCGGATGCCTTCATGGCTGTTAATTCATTGTATCGTGCCATTTGTCCGACACTGAACAGACTGGCGAGCAGTATGGCAACGGGAAAACTGAGCACAACGATATACGGAAGATAATACATATAGTATTGAAAAACAACAGGCCATGGTACCTGTCTGTCGATGAACTTGTCCATGAACTCGATCAGGTCCACGATGATGAAAATAGAGCAGAAAGCGACGAGCGCGAAAATCAGCGTCGCGAGAAATTTGTTTAATGTGTATTTGTCGAGTATTTTCATTTTCTTCGGATAAACGCTCTGATTTTATCGTAATCAATCAGCGTCGATTCTTTGATGGTTCTAATGACCAGATAAATTCCCGCCACACCGACAAGAATGTTGGCAATCCACATCGCCCAGAAAGGAGAGAGCAGGCGACGATCAGCCAGCTCCTCTCCGCCGATCAGGAACAGCCAGTAGATCAGAAAGAAAATCAGACTGATACCACCTCCGATGGCCATACCGCCTCGTCTCGTAAGAATACCAAGCGGAGCACCGATCAGGACGAAAACGATGCAGGCGAATGGAATAGAATATTTTTTGTGCACTTCCACCAGCAGTTTCGAGTTCAATGTCAGGTAATTGTTCAGAATCTGCATGGAGTTCACACTTCTCATGACCAGATTTTTATTGTAATTGATCTGCTTCTCGATATTATTTTTCAGTGCATTTTCCGTAAATTTGAGACGCGGCCTCGATGATACGCTCTCTATTGTTTCTGATCCTGATGGAAAGTACTTTCTTATATGCGATTCGATATATGAATTGAGCTCGTTCGCGTTGCGCTGCAGGGCCTCTCTGTTTTTTCTGACCTCCGCGAGCATCATCTGCGCGCTCTGTTCTCTGTCGCTGCGGTAATCCGATTCGCTGCGCGTCAGGATCATG
>JAZBPW010000128.1:0-8590 GCA_036351795.1 Candidatus Zhuqueibacterota bacterium
CTTTCAGACTATTTTTTGCTGCCTCTGCCGCGGTTGCCGTTTGATGACTCTTCACCAAAACCAGTGCGAAATCCGCTGGATCTATGACATCTTCCTTCTCTGCAATATTCGGGCGATGTGTTGAGGTGCGGCCATCGGGATGGATGATCTGCAATCCGTTGTTGCGGATAGCTTCGATCTGCTCCCGCCAGCTCCCGATCATTGTCACCTTGATTTTCGAGGTCTGGTCGCCATTATCGCCGGTCTGACAGACGCCACACAAACGGCCGGCGAACAGAGATCCCATGGCGCCGGAGCCAATAACCGCAATATGGTAGCCGGACGACATGTGTCAGATCGCTTTCAGGAATCGCTCATATTCGTCATCGTCCATGTCGAACGCATGAGAATCGGTGGGAAATGTGCGCTGCTCAACATCCTCACGGTATTCGCGGATCGCGTCGATGATCGTATCCTGCAAATTGGCGTACTGTTTCACGAACTTGGGAACGAACTGATCGTACAGTCCGAGAATGTCGTGATAGACGAGCACCTGTCCGCCGCAATCCACACCTGAACCAATGCCGATGGTGGGGATGTCCAGCCGTTCCGTGATCACTTTTGCCACCGGGGCTGTGATTGCCTCCAGCACGATGGCGAAACAGCCTGCCTCCTGAAGCGCGAGCGCGTCTTCGAGCAATCGTACGGCATTGGCTACGATCTTGCCCTGCACTCTGTATCCGCCCAGTTTCGTTGCCGTTTGCGGTGTCAGCCCCAGATGTCCCATGACGGGTATGCCGACATTCAGAATTGCCTGAATAGAAGAGAGTACGTTACGTCCGCCCTCCAGCTTAACCGCGTCCATGTTGGCCTCCTTCAGGAAACGTCCTGCATTGCGGACTGCCTCGGCGGGATCGGCCTGATAGGAGAGAAAGGGCATGTCTCCGACCAGAAATGCGCGCTGCGCGCCCCGGGAGACCGCCTTGCAATGATGCAGCATCTCCTCCATTGTCACCGAAACGGTTGTGGGATGGCCGAGCACGGTCATCGCCAGCGAATCCCCGACCAGGATGATGTCGACACCGGATTCATCCACCTGAATGGCGCCCGGGTAATCGTATGCCGTCATCATTGTGATGGATTTACGGTCTTTATACTTTTTTTCGATATCTAAAAGAGAGACCTTTTTGATCTTGTTCATACATCAAATATAATGTGCAGAGATGACAATGTCAATTTATTTTTACTGATATATTCATATTCCAGGCAATGTCGTTTGTAATATTTGCCCGACGGGAACGCAGATGACATGAAGGCTTTATGAAAACAGCAATTCCGTTCCCCGTTCTCCTGATTTTTTAGAAATAAAGTTTTACTATTGACGATGACTCTAAAATTGTTTACATTGAATAACGATGAAATGGATTAAAAACCAGGCTTTCTGCTGACAGTTTTCAAATGATAACAGGAAATTTCTATGAACAGACGTCGATTCCTCAAGAAAACAATTTTAGGCATTGGAGCAGCCGTAACTCCGGTTCTGTATGTGCACTGTCAGCGTACTGAACGGCGACCCAATATCATTTTCATACTCACGGATGACCAGAGATGGGACACGATGGGATGTGCAGGAAATCAAATTATCCAAACTCCCAATATGGATGCACTGGCGAATCAAGGTGTTCTTTTTACCAATGCCTTTGTGACCACTGCCATTTGCGGTGCGAGTCGCGCAAGCATTCTAACCGGCCAGTATGAACGGCGTCACGGAATATTGGGATTTGGAGAACTATCAGACAGTGCAAATACGAATACATATCCAATGCAGTTGAAAAAAGCGGGATATCGAACAGGTTTTATTGGAAAATATGGGGTTGGAAATCCGCCTGTTGATCAGTTCGATTATTGGAAAGCCATGACTGAACAGCCTGTTTATGAAAATATAGATGAACACGGTCATTACAAGCATTACACGCGCATTTGCGGTGAAAACGCGCTTGATTTTCTGCAAACATGCTCAAAAGAGCAGCCTTTCTGTCTGTCTATCAGCTTCAAGGCGCCTCATGTGCAGGACGGTGATCCAAGACAGTTCATCTATGATCCAGCCTATAAAGATTTGTACAAAGATGACGACATTCCGCTACCCAAAACGGCAGATGATAAATATTTCTATGGCGTTTTTCCTGAGTTTTTCACAAAAAACAATGAAGCGCGCAGACGTTGGAAAATCCGCTTTTCCACCGATGAAAAATATCAGGAGTCAGTCAAAGGCTATTATCGATTGATTACAGGTGTTGATGTCGTGATCGGCGAAATGAGAAAAGAGTTGGATAGATCGGGGCATGCTGACAATACCTTGATTATCCTGATGGGGGATAATGGTTTTTATCTCGGCGAACATGGGATGGCTGGAAAATGGTACGGACATGAAGAATCAATACGTGTGCCATTGATCATCTATGACCCGCGCCTGCCCGGGGATTTGCGTGGACAGAGACGGCATGAGATGACTCTTAATATTGATATCGCTCCCACCATACTCGACATCGCTGGTGTGACTATCCCTGAATCCATGCAAGGTCGAAGCCTCACATCACTCACCAGGGGAAAATCGCTGCCATGGCGTGATGAGTTTTTTTATGAACACCGTTTCGAGCATGGAGCCGTAAAAAAATCGGAAGGAGTCATTACACGGCGCTATAAATATCTCCGCTACATCGACTCAACGCCTGTGTTCGAAGAATTATATGATTTGGAAACAGACGCATATGAAGAGCATAATCTTGCAAAGGATCCAGCGTTTGCGGACATTCTGAGGCAAATGAGAGTGAAATGTGATCTCCTTTTAGAAGCCGCGAAATAGAATATGCCTTTTGGAGCTTGGTAACCGGCGCTTTTCATAATTTCATTCGTGATTCGAATCAAAAAAAAGCCTTGACTTCCATCTAAAAATTCATTAGATTAACAATTTAATTTTCATGAATATGGGAATGGAAGGGGACCTGGTGGCTCCCGCGGACTTCAAATCCGTTGTGTCCTGACCACAGTTGGGATAGGTGGGTTCGATTCCCACACATTCCCGCCAATAAAAAAAGGCCAGGAAGGAGGGAAAACCTGGCCTTCTGGCAAATTCCTCGTGCCATTAGAATTTGCCAATTTTAATTATTGTACGTCTTAGACCGGTAAAAGGTTTCCCAAATTCGGCAGCCAACGCATGAAATTTCGTTATAAAGCGCTGTTCATCTTCATCATCATTTTGACCGGTGCTTACCTGGTTGTCATGAGTGGTTTGCCGGACAGACAGGCCATCTCAGGATATCAGCCGGTTTCGACCATAAACGCCGCCGGATTGAAGTTCTGGGACGCGCGATACGAGTTCGAGCTTCGGCAATATGTGCCTCTGGATAACATATCCGGTCATCTCGAAAATGCCGTCATCATCAGTGAGGATGATCTGTTTTACCGGCACAATGGTGTGAATTACCAGCTGTTATGGGAGGCGTTGAAAGAGAATCTGCGGCAGCGCGACTATGTCCGGGGCGCCGGGACAATCACCATGCAGCTGGCACGCTATGCCTTTCTCACGAGGGAGAGGAGTCTGATTCGAAAGGCGAAGGAGATCGTACTGGCAAAGCGCATTGAGAGCGTGTTGTCCAAAGAAACGATACTGGAACTCTATCTGAACAGCGTACAATGGGGACCAAATCTGTACGGCGCCGAGGCAGCGAGCTGGTACTATTTCGGTAAACCGGCCAGCGCTCTTGACCTGAATGAGGCCTCGCTTTTAGCGGGAATACTGATCAATCCGGAACGTTACAATCTTTTCGTACGGCTCGACGATGCGAAGAGACTGCAACGAAGGGTACTGAGACTCATGAGGGATGCCGGAAAGATCAGCACGGAAGAGATGGAAATCATACATGCACAGGATGTCTCCCTTCGGGGCGGACTCAGGATATATCAGGGAGGTTAGAAATGAAAAAGTTCTACTGTCCATTCTGCAATGAAAAACTATCATTTCTGGATGGATCCATCGTCAAAATGAGGGGCACATTGAGATCGAGCAAGTTCGATGTGGTTACCAACTTCTACATTCCGGGACAACTCGGACAATACAACGCCTTGCTGGAGGGCGATATCACACTTCGCGACGGAGTGAAGGTCGATTTCAGCTGTATCAATCCGAAGTGCCACAGAAGTTTTACCACGCATTATGATGATGACCTGTCCGAGATAAAGATGATCGATGATGATGGTCACGAGTATCTGGTCGTCTTCAACCGGATCTATGGAAAGCATTCTACATTTGTAGTGGATTACAAGAGGAAAGAGCTGGAAAGCTCTTTCGGCGAAGACAGGGAAGGGTATATCCATGACTTCGATAAAGAGGGTAATTTCTTTGGCGAATAGAATGAAAGGATCAGCGTGAAGTTAAAAAACACTGTTAAATCGTTTCCACCTGCGTATTGGATCGTCATCATGTTCGAATTTTTCGAGCGTGGTGCCTATTACGGTATGATGAGTTTTCTTTCGGTTTATCTCACAGAAAATCTGAATTTTCCCAAAGAGAGCGTTGGATTGATCAAAGGTACGATTCAGCCGCTGCTCTACTTTCTTCCAATTCTGAGCGGGGCGGTTGCCGACCGGTTCGGTTTCAGGCGTATGCTGATGGTGGCATTTGCACTGCTTGGTGGCGGTTACTTCCTGACCAGCCAGATGACAACCTATTCCGCCGTTTTCCTGTCGCTGGTCGTCATGGGATTCGGGGCGGGTATTTTCAAACCCATTATTTCCGGTTCCATTGCGAGAACCACAGATGACAGCAACAGCGGACTCGGGTTCGGCATTTACTACTGGTCGATCAACCTCGGCGCATTCCTCTTTCCGTTGATCCTCGTGCCCTGGCTGAAAAACAGCCCTGTGTTCGGTCCGAAGTGGGTGATCATCGCCTCTGCCATATGCACCGGCGCCATGATCATACCCACTATGTTCTTCTACAAGGAACCGGGACGTCCGGAGAAAACGAAGGATGGAAAAGAGACCAATGTACTGCAGACACTGGCGAACGCATTCGAGATCATCTACAGCCCGTTCGTGCTGATCTATCACTATCTGAAAAAATCATTGACCCGATCGGTGGTC
This sequence comes from Candidatus Zhuqueibacterota bacterium, assembly GCA_036351795.1. Taxonomy (GTDB): domain Bacteria; phylum Zhuqueibacterota; class Zhuqueibacteria; order Thermofontimicrobiales; family Thiofontviventaceae; genus JAZBPW01. The sequence goes on from JAZBPW010000128.1 coordinate 5,122, forward strand.
ATTTACGCCATCGTCGGATTTCTGACCATACTCACTGTATGGCTGTTTTTAGAGAAGAACCATTTCATGTCTTTGTTCGTTTTGACGCTTTTCCTGGTGAGCATGGCGATCATGTCGATTCAGAAGTCCTATAATGCATCGGCAAGTACGTCGAAAACGCTATATGTTATCCTGTTCATCGCGGTCGGCGCGCTGTTATGGATTCTTCCCGGTCTTTCGCTTTTTGCCAAAATCATTACATCGGTGATCTACCTGACCGTCCTGTCCTTCTTCCTCATGGATTTCAAAGATGTACCGAAATATGTCGATCACTCACATTTTCTGTTGTTGATCTTCATCTATTCCGGATTCTGGGTGCTCTATTTCCAGATGTTCGACTCGGTGCTCTGGTATGTCCGGGATTATGTGGACGCGTCCGCGCTCGACCGCTTCGTGAACGGTCTATTTGCCAACAAGATCAATTTCAAGTTCGACGTGGAGCATGTCACGGTAATCAATGCGGGTACGATCATCCTTTTGCAGCTCATCGTGTCCAGTATCGTGAAAAACATGAAAGCGCTACCAACGATGATCGCGGGAATCGCTCTCGGCACCATCGGCATGGCGATACTTGCCATATCCGCGAACATCTGGGTGTTCGCGGCCGGCATTATCATGTTCTCCATCGGTGAGATGACAGCGCATCCGAAATTCGTGTCGTATGTCGGACTCACCGCGCCCAAGGACAGGGTCGGCACCTACATGGGGTATATCTTCCTGTACGGCGTCATCGGAAGCAGCATCGGGGCCATACTCGGCGCGAATCTCTATGTCCACTTTGTCGATAATCTGCATCAGCCAAAGGTGTTGTGGCTGATATTCAGCGGCATCGGTATCGTGACGATACTGGCTCTTTTGATTTACAACAAGCTTGTAAAGAAGAGCTGATCCATGGAATTGTCGAGTAAACGACTGGTCTCTCTGGACGCGTTCAGGGGTATGACCATTGTCGGCATGATCATGGTGAACAATCCGGGCAGCTGGAAATATGTCTATTCGCCACTGCTTCATGCCGAATGGCACGGCTGGACTCCGACCGATTTCATATTTCCATTTTTTCTTTTCATCGTTGGCGTTGCCATGGCATTCTCATTCGGTGTCAGGATCGAACGGGGGGACAGTCACACACAGCTTTTAAAAAAGGTGATCAGCAGAACGCTGAAGATATTTCTCCTCGGATTGTTTCTAAACTACTACTGGACTTTTGATCTCGAAACGGTGCGTATACCCGGCGTGTTGCAGCGAATCGCGCTGTGCTATCTGTTCGCGTCCATCATCATGCTCAAAATGAATAAACGCTGGCAGATCTGGACGACGGTCATTATACTGATCGGTTACTGGGCGGCGCTGAAGCTGATACCAGTGCCCGGTTATGGCGCCGGACTGTTGACGGCAGAAGGCAGTCTGCCATGGTATATCGACAGCAACCTGCTGGAGGGGCACACGTGGAGAGGCGCGCCCTTTCCGGGTTTCGATCCCGAGGGTTTGCTGAGCACCATCCCGGCAATTGCATCTGTGATGCTGGGTGTCTTTACCGGTGACTACCTCAGGTCTGAAAGATCGGAGATGGAGAAGGCTGCGGGTCTCTTCTTTTGGGGCAGTGTCGCCATGGTTGCTGGTGTCGCAATGGCCATCTGGATGCCGATCAACAAGAATTTGTGGACAAGTTCGTACGTCGTTTTCATGGCCGGCATGGCACTCAGTTTTCTTGCATTCTGTTACTATCTGATAGACCTGAAAGGGTATAAAAAATGGGCATTCCCGTTTGTCGTTTTCGGAATGAATGCCATCATCGCGTTCTTTACTTTGTCGCTGTTCGGCAAGACACTCGCATACTGGAGCATTACGCAGAGCGATGGTTCTGAAATATCCGTCAAATCCATGATCTACCAGAACCTTTTTCAACCATGGGCAGGCGACTACTTTGGATCTTTGCTCTATCCGGTTGTCATGAACCTGATCTGGTTCGGTTTTCTGTACGTGCTGTACCGTAAAAAGATATTTATCAAAGTGTAATGATACAATAGAGTAACTTTTCGCTTGACTTTTAAAAAATCAGTATGTATATTAATCCCTTAACTTCAACAAGCCAAGGGTGACATGTTTTCAGGGTGCATCTCATTTTGTTAAAGAAAGGCTGTGGTAGTGTATCGACAAGGTCGACTGCCATAGCCTTTTTCATTTAAAAACTATTTGATACCATATGAAAAAAAACGATATCTCCCGGCGTCAGTTCATTAAAAACAGTCTCGTTTTAGGTTCATCCGTAGTCCTGTCTTCAGTTCCATTAAAAGTTTTCAGTCAACCAAAATCTACCGGCATTCTTAAAGGTTTCAATAACCCATACGGCATTGCCGTTGGCCCGGACGGGCTCATCCATGTCTCTGACTCCGGCAACTATTGCATCAAGATTTTCAGCCGGACGGGTGAGCTGTTAAGGCAATTCGGCAAGCCCGGCAGCGGTGGCGCACATCTGAATTATCCACAAGGTATTGCCGTGGACAGCAGCGGCGATATCTATGTGATGGATTCCAACAATGGTCGTATCGCCATTTTTTCCAGCGACGGAGAATTCAAGAATGAAATCGGTACGATCGGAGGCTATCCCGGCGCGTTTTACACTCCCAAAGGCATTCTTCTCGGCGACGATGAGAGGATTTATGCCGCGAACACGCGCAACCATATGATCTACGCTTTCGACAAAAAGAGCCGTGCGTTGATCGCCAATTATGGAATATTGGGCGAAGATCCCGAAAATATCGGACCGGGTAGCGTGGACTATCGTTTTCGTCTGCCGACCGATCTCGTGATCTCTCCGGATGGATGGATGTACGTCGTCGATAGCAAGCATGGCGCCGTGAAGGTGCTCGATAGCAACGGACAATTTCTATTCAAATTCGGGACAAACGGTTCTGCTCCGGGACAGCTGAACCTTCCCGAAGGGATTGCCATGGATCGTAGCGGGATTCTCTATGTGTGCGATTCTCTGAACAGTCGCGTGCAGCGCTTTACAAAAGACGGTACTTATCTCGATGAGATGAGTGCCGGTTTTGTCAATCCTGCCGGGATTTGCCTCGATGCAGATGATACGATTTATGTGGTGGATTCCGGTCAAAACATTGTCAAAATATTCAAGTGGTCATAACATGTACGATACATTGGTGTATTACACATTCATCCTGCTTTTACTGTTCTTTTTCGGCATCGAATTTTACAAGATGAAGAACTACATCAAGGGCGAAATCATTGGTTTCAACCAGCAGGATATGTTGCTGGGTGGAATGGTCGGATCCCGGCTCAAGGTGCAGTTGAAGAACGGATCTGTGATCGAAGCGGAAGCGGAACGATGTACCATGTGCATGGGCGATTTCCAGGTTGGGGAAGAGGTGCGGTTGATCAAATCCAATGATAAATACACGGTGCATTTACC
>JAZBPW010000129.1:0-2631 GCA_036351795.1 Candidatus Zhuqueibacterota bacterium
CCCAATTCGGCGGCATTATCATCAGTTTTTCGAAAATGAACCGCATTCTGGAGGTGGATTTGGAGAATCGTTGCGCAGTGGTTGAGGCGGGTGTCTTCAATCTCGATCTTCAGAACGCGCTGGCTCCGATGGGGTACTATTTTGCTCCGGATCCTGCGAGCCAACGCATCTCAACCATCGGGGGCAATATCGCCGAGAACGCAGGCGGGCCGCATTGTCTAAAATACGGAGTGACCGCGAATCATGTGATGGGTATCGAAGCGGTTCTGGCCGACGGATCCATTGTGGAATTCGGCGGTAAGCATGAAGACGATCCCGGCTACGATGTGGCAGGTCTGCTCGTCGGCTCCGAAGGCGCATTGGCAATCATCACGAAAGCGACTGTGAGGATTAACGTGGTAACCGAAGCGGTGAAGACAATGCTCGCCATTTTTGATGATATGAAAAAGGCTGCCAATGCGGTCACGGACATCATTTCCAGGGGTATTGTGCCGGCATCTTTGGAAATGATGGACAAGCCGATCATTCAGACCATCGAAAAGGCGCATAAACTGGGATACCCGGCGGATGCGGATGCTGTTCTCGTTATCGAGGTAGATGGTCCCGGGCTCAGCACGGAACAGGAGGCGGCCGAGATCATCGATTTATGTGAAAAGAACGGTGTCCAGGAGATCCGAATCGCTAAAGATGACAGGGAGAGAGAGGATCTTTGGAAGGGCAGACGCCTGTCATTTGGCACACTAACACAGCTTCGGCCATCGATCATGATCGCCGACGGGACCGTTCCCAGGACAAAGCTCCCTGAGGTGCTGGACGAGGTGATCAAAATCTGCAAGAAATACGATCTCAATGTCGGGAATGTTTTTCACGCGGGTGACGGAAACCTGCATCCATTCATTGTTTACGATGAGCGGGACGCTGAAGAAAAGGCGCGCGTTTTTCGTGCCACTGAAGAGATCCTCCGGGTCTGTGTCGATGCCGGTGGGACGATCAGCGGCGAGCATGGTATTGGGATCGAGAAGAAGGAGGCAATGAAGATGCTCTTCACGGAAGCGGATTTCGATGTCATGAGGCGTGTGAAACGCGCATTTGATCCTGATAATATGCTGAATCCGAACAAGATAATACCAGTCACTGAATTGGATAACTTATGATGAACGAAGAGTGCATATTCTGCAAGATCGCCGGAGGAGAGATGGATGCTGACGTGGTTTTTCGAGATGAGGAGATCGTGGCCTTCCGCGATATCGCGCCGCAGGCGCCTGTTCATGTGCTGATTATTCCGAAGAAACACATCGCCACGGTCAATGATATTACACCTGATGACCGTGACCTGATCGGCAACATGTTTCTTGTCGCGAAAGAGATTGCGCGCCGCGAAGAATTGCATGAACGCGGATACCGTCTTCTATTCAACTGCAACAGAGAGGGCGGACAGGCTGTCTATCACATCCATTTGCACCTGCTGGGAGGCAGGCAGATGTCGTGGCCGCCGGGTTAAACCGGATTTATCAGGATTTTACGTTAAAAAAAACTTGATTTTTATCAATTCTTTTAGTATCTTTAAGGTCAAATATAATAAAACCATAAACGAATCCGAGAGGAGGTTTGAGACTTAATGCCCGCAATAAAAGTACGGGATAATGAACCTTTCGAAAAAGCATTGAGAAGATTTACGAAGGCATGCGAAAAGGCTGGTTTGATGTCCGATATCAAAAAGCATCAACACTTTGAAAAGCCGAGTGAACGCAAGAAAAGAAAGATGAATGCGGCGAAGCGCAAATTGCGCAAGATGCAAATGATGGAAAACGATTAACAGGATTTTCAGAAACAGGCGTCATAATGAGTCTATTGGAAAAGATCACTGCTGATATGAAAAGCGCCATGAAATCGCAGGACAAGGCGAAGTTGAATGCGCTGCGGCTGTTGATTTCTGACTTGAAGTATGCCAGAATATCATCAAAAGAAGAATTGACCGATGAGCAGGAGATGGCAGTTATTCTGTCGGCTGCGAAAAAGCGCAAGGAATCGATCGAGTCTTATAAAACTGGTGGCCGGGATGATCTTTTGGCTAAAGAGGAACAGGAGCTGAAGATTATATCAGAGTACCTGCCGGAACAGATTTCTGAAGAACAGGTGATTGCTGAAATTGATTCGGTGATAACTGAAACAGGCGCTTCCAGCATAAAAGATCTTGGACGTGTGATGGGTTTGGCGATGAAAAAACTGAAAGGCAGAGCTGATGGCTCGCTTGTTCAGGAAATCGTACGTCGTAAACTCGCCTGATATTCAATCTTTACAAGTCTAAAGTGGATGGAGTGCATGTTCTTCATCCGCTTTTTATTTTTCATATATATTTCTAATTATTAATTATTTATCGTTGGAGATGAGGGGAGAAAATGGCACAGAGCGGCATATCATACGTCGATGTAGCCATCTGTTTCGTTCTGGTTGTATTTGTTTTCATCGGGTACAAGCGCGGTTTCACCGAAGAGTTTTTAAAGATCTCCGGCACGATCATCGCCTTTCTGGTTGCGACGCGCTACATGTCTTACCTGTCGCCGGTTTTCACCAATTCGCTGGGACTGGACGCGTCTGTGGGTATAATTTTTTCCTTCATCCTCATTTTCC
>JAZBPW010000130.1:0-19044 GCA_036351795.1 Candidatus Zhuqueibacterota bacterium
CAGTATGTCCGGGGTAATGATGTCCTGCCAGGTTGATGGATTCTTTGTGAATGGGACCCGTCACCGTGGCGTCGATCTCCTTATCCAGCGCGAGCTCGATCAGTCTTTTCACCGCGTGGAATGCGGCATTCCCTGCCATAGCGGATATTTTTCCATGTTCAAGTTCATCCATATCGACATTTTTCAGATCGAAGACATCGGCTGTCCCGTGGTCGAATCGCCCTTCGGAGATCGTGGTGACCGGGTGAATCTCCAGGTCGACCTGTGCGATTTTCACCGCATCCCGCATCGCGTTCGCGTCTCCGATGATAAGCGGCCGGCAGATATCGTAAATGTCCCGTGTCGCCAGAGTTTTAGCGGTGATCTCAGGTCCGATACCCGCCGGATCACCCATGCTGATACCGATGATCGGTTTCCTATTTTTCATATATTCCCCCGGTATCTAAACGCATGCCATCAGTCCGCCGTCGACGAACAGGAGGTGGCCGTTCACGTAGTCAGATGCTTTTGAAGACAGAAAAATGGCGGCGCCGACCAGTTCCGATGGATCGCCCCAGCGGTTGGCAGGTACTCTGGCGCACAGCCAGCTGTCGAATTTTTCATCCTCGTACAGCGCTTTGGTCATTTCGGTTTTGAAATAACCAGGCGCGATACCGTTCACCTGGATATTGTACTTGCCCCAGTCCGTGGCCATGCCCTTGGTCAGGTTTCGAATGCCGCCCTTGGATGCGGTATATGGCGCGATTGTGGGCCGCGCCAGCTCACTCTGGATCGAACATATATTGATGATTTTACCGGCTTTTCGTTGCTTCATTCCCCGAACGACGGCTTTTGCCACCAGAAAAGCGCCGGTGAGATTGATGTCGATGAGCCGGCGCCAGTCATCGCTGTTGAAGTCCTCCAATGGTCCGCGAATCTGGATGCCCGCGTTGTTAATCAGAATGTCGATCGCGCCGATGTCATCTTCGATGGCGTCGATCTTTTCATTGATGGCTTTTTCATCACGTACATCGAACAAGACTCCGTGGCTGTCGATGCCGTGCTTTTTCAATGATGAGACGGCGTGTTTCAATTGGTCCTCGTCGATATCGTTCAGGACGATGGCACAGCCGGCGTCGGCCAGCCCTTTTGCCAGCGTGAAACCGATCCCCCTGCCGGAGCCAGTGACCAATGCGCGCTTTCCGGAGAGGTCGAATAGTTGATTTTTCATATTGTTTCTATAATCCTTGTCGTTGATGATTGAATGCATAACCTATTGATTCCCATCCGGCGCGATCACCAGATCATCCCCGGCGATATCCTCCCAGGAATAGTAGTGAAACGTCCGGTTGTCCGACATCGCGACGAACAGTCCTTTGGAAAAGGTCTCATTCATGACCGCGTTGGTGACCTCGGAGCCGTCGCTCTCATTGCATGATACATAAACCACTTTCATCAGCTGATGCTCGTGAGGATTATTGGGTTCACCTTCCCGCTTGAAAATCCGGAACGCGTTCGCCTGCTGATCTGAGACCAGAATATAACCGGTCGAATCGCTGGCAGGATAGATTGATATACCCTCATGGTCATCGGCAAATCCTTCTTTGCCGAACAGCGCCAGTTCGTCATTTCCCAACTCAGGATCGGCATGGTATTTCCGAACGCCGACCCTTTCGTCGGAATAATATACATGGCCGAGCGCATCGTCCACGGCGATGGCTTCGATCTCTTTCGCTCCACTCCAGAGACCGAATTCTCTTACCCTGGTGCCTTTCACATGACCCGTCCCATCGTCCTCGAGCCGATATTGCCAGAGATAAGTTCCGTCAGTGGGGCCTTCCTTTCTGCCGACGATGGCGTATATCGCTCCGTCCGCCGGACGTTTGTACAGGGCGATGCCCATGGGCGCCCGCTGTGCCTGGTTTTCGAAAACCTGGATGCCGCCATTATCCACAGCGCGCATGTCGGGCAGGCAGAATACGCGGATGGCATTGTTCATTCGCTCCGTTGTCACCGCGATATCGGTTGGAACGCCGTTCAGCATCAGTCCGTATTCCACATCCACGTTATTCGGTCGCTTCAGATTGCGTACGGTTTTCTCTTCGATGACTTTCCCGTCCAGATCGAAGACGTAAAGCGCGCCGTCCACGTCTTTATCCGTGCCGATGATGAGGCTTTTCGATCTGTCCGTCGGATGAAGCCAGATCGCCGGATCATCTGTATCATGCTTTGTTGTCTCTGTAACGATTTTGGGTTCGATCGCATCAGCATGAATGGTCTGTTTTGATGAGTCGCTGCAGAATGTGAACACCAGTAACGCGCTTACAATGGCTAAAAATAGATGTGATTTCATGGGGAGCCTCCTGATTTCTATCCGGATTGCGCGACTTCGCAAGCGGGTCACCCGATCCGGTTATTGTGTTATACCGAATATTTGAAAGATAATATAGCTGTCCTGATAGTCGTTGTCAAGTCATTTAGTCCGGGAGATATTTATTTTGTATGAGTCTTTCTACATCTGAAATGTTCCTGCGTATCGGACCTTCTGCTTCCATTTTCAGACTGGTGACTGCTGCTGCCCAGACCGTAGCCTCAGGTGGTGGTGCTGAAAGCCGCTTGCATGCATACGCCGCGATGCAGGTATCTCCGCGGCCGCTTCTGCCAATCAATTCCACAGGATGAAATTTTGCCTCATGGAAATGTCCGCCGGCGAGCACGAGCAATCCACCCCTGTGGGTGAGGACGATCTCTCCAGGTCCCCATTCCGCCAGCAGGCGTGATGCCTTCCGGATATCAGATTCTCCTGTGAGGATTTCCGCTTCAACGGCATCTGTTTTCAGCACATCGATATAAGGCAATACGTCCCTCTTGTCCTCCCATGGATCATTCACCAGCGTACCGTCTTCGGAAATGATCCGGACGAAGCCCTGGCTGTCCGCGGCAATGGTCGTATTTTTACTCTTCAACACGTCGATGACATCCATGCCCGCTTCGCCTCTTGTGGAAGTATTGATCAGAAATAATTTCGCGTCAAAATCTTCAACCTGGTCCGGTGTAAACGATCCAGCTGTGTGTGTGACGGTCAGAATGCGCTGATCCACATCGGATGTCGGATAATAGAGCTCCAGTTCTGTCGAGTGTTCTGTATATAATGGAAATGGATCGACTCCTGTTTCGCGCAGTGATTCGACTACCCGGATATCATTCTTTGACAGCCGGGTTATGGCGGCTGTTTTCAACCCCATCATGGCTGCGACGTGCGCGCCGTAATTGAACCCGCCACCGTCGACAAGCCTTCTGCCTGCCGGCGACACGATAGTGTCTTTGGTATAGTTTCCGATAATAACGACGTCGTAGTTTTTCATTATTCCCTTATTTTTGTCCGCCAGAGCGTTGCTGCCAGGATCATCGACAGAACCGAGCCACCGATCCAGAAGAGGATCGCGGTACTGAAATCGTAATGCCGAACGCCATCGACCATCGTCGTGCCTCTGTCGATGAGGATTCCGCTGATCTGATCCTGCAGTCCGGCGGCCATGTAACTGAAAATACCGATGAATCCCATGACAGCGCCTGCCGCCTGTTTCGGCGCGATGTCGATGGCGAAAAGCCCGCCCAGCGCAGCCAGGAGTCCACTCAGCGTGAATCCGTAGACAACAAAAGCGGCTGTAAGCAGAACAGGATGTCCCGGCGGACTGAAGAAAATCACGGCGAGCGCCGCGACTTCCGCAACGGCAAAGATCAAATTCACCGGCGGGCGTCTGGCGTTGAATAGTTTGTCTGATATGAATCCGTATGCCACACAGCCGGCAATGCCGGCAAGCGTGTTTAATCCCAAAATACTTCCCGCCTGAACCAGGGAGTAGCCCTTCTCTTCCTGCAGGTACAGGAACCCCCAGCTGTTGATGGCATATCGCGTGACATACATCAGCGCACTCGATAAGCCGAGTATCCAGATGGCGGGTATTTTAAAGATTTTCAACTGCACTTTGAGGGTATTGGTCGATTTCTTGCTCTGCTGCATTGATTCCGCCGTATGATCATCTTTCCAGTCGGCAACCGGTGGCAGTCCAAAAGTCTGTGGACGGTCCTGAAGTGTGAAATAGATGCCGGCGGCGACGAGTACGCAGAAGAGTCCGGGCGCCCAGAATCCTGCCTTCCAGCCGAAATAGGTCACCAGGGTGGCGGACACGATGAACGTGAGCCCTTCGCCGATGGCGTGCGCTGTGCTCCAGATGCCGTACATCCTGCCCCGTTCGCGATTGCTGAACCAGTTTGCCAGTACAACCGCGCCTGTTGGAGCGCCGAATCCCTGAAACCAGCCGTTCAGTCCCCAGAGAATGATCCACCACCAGAGCAGCGTGCTTTGAAAAATCAGAATGTTCATCAATGCGGAGAGCAGGACGCCGGTGGCGAAAAATCGCTTCACGTTGGCGTGATCGGCCAGAAATCCGTTGAAGAATTTGCCAAAGGCGTACGAGTAGAGCAGCGCCGATCCGATGGCTCCCAGCTCCGAAGCGCTGAAAATGTTCGTGTCGATCAGGGATTTTTTCATGGCGGATAATGCCAAACGAAGCGGGTATGCGAGACCGTAGCCGATGGTCACTGCGAGCATCACGGAGAGACGATACTTCTTGTAAAGCCTGTCGATATCGCTTTGATCCTGAAGTGGTGGCTTGTCAGTTCCTGTTTTCCAGAAATTAAAGATATTCATAGGATATCCAGTGTTTGATATTCATTTATTTGATGTCACCACATGATGAAATTTTCATGAAATTTCATCAACATTGACCGGTCTGTTTTCCTGATACGATTTTGTCGCGGCAATACTTACACGCAGTGCAGCGACGCCGTCGGCGGCCTTGATCGATGGCTCTTTACCATTGATCACATTGTCGACGAAGTCAGTGATTTGATGCAGATATGCCGTCTCGAATCGTTCCATGAAATGCGGCACCACATCATGCGTAATACCTTCTTTCGTCATAACGAATATGGGCGTCTCCCTGAAATAGCCGACCTGCAGGCTGCCTTTACTGCCCCATATTTCGGCTCTGATATCATAACCGAATACAGCGTTGCGGCTCAGTTGAACCACACCGACGGACCCGCTTTCAAAATACATGTTGACGATGGCGTTATCGATATCACCGACAGGTTCCAATTCGGGATACGCCAGCGCGCCTCCCACTGAATAGACACTTTTGATGTCGCCCATGAACATCTTTCCGACATCGAAATCATGGATGCCCATATCCGCGATCAACCCACCGCTGACCTTCGGATCGCAGAATTCCAGCGGCGGCCGGAATGGATCCCTGGAGGTGGAGGATAAAAGGACAGGAGTACCGATCACGCCCGCATCGATTTTTTTCTTTGCCTCAAGATAGCCACGATCGAATCGTCGCTGGAATCCCATCTGGAAGAAGACGCCGGTTTCATCGATGACTTTTGTCATTTCTCCGGCTTCGGCCAAAGATATCGAGATCGGCTTTTCGCAGAAGATCGCCTTGCCGCTATGCGCAGCGTCGATCACGACATCTCTGTGCGTGCTGGTGGATGTAACGACTGCCACTGCATCGATCTCTTTGTCAGAGAGCAGTTCCTGATGCTTCACATACCATTTGGGAATGTTGAATTCCCTGGCGAATGATTCTGCCAGATCATCACGAATATCTGCCACAGCCACGAGATTCGCGTTGGGGACGCGCTGCGCCAGATCAATGGCGTAGACACGCCCCAATCTACCCAGTCCGATAACGCCGACATTTATTTTCTTTTGCATATTCTACTTATTCCTTCAGGTTAAATCTCATCCATTTTCACCGGCCGGTTTTCGGCAACCGATTTCATCGCTGCCAGTCCGATCTTCACAGCGGCCAGTCCGTCCTCTCCTGTTGCCGGTGGCTGCTCATCCTTTTTTATCGAATCCACAAAGGCACGCATTTCATTCAGGTATGATTCGGTGTATCGCTGCATGAAAAAATTGAGCGGCAGCGCCGAATGCTCTCCATTCGCATCTATGAAAATATGGTTATCGGGTGTATTGTTTTTTACGGTGACCATGCCTCTGGATCCGAATACCTCGACGCGTTGATCATAGCCATACACAGCCTGGCGGCTGTTATCGATGGCGCACATGGCGCCGTTTTGAAAAGTCAGCATTACGATGGCGGTGTCCCAGTCGCCGGCTTTCTCGAACACCGGGTCCACCATCACGTTGGCGCGTGCGTAGACTTCAGTTACCTCGCTGTTCATCAGATATCGCGCCATGTCGAAATCATGTATCGTCATGTCCAGGAAAAGTCCGCCTGAAGAGCGAATATACTCCTCCGGTGGCGGTGCGGGATCACGGCTGGTGATGCGCAGGATTTGCGGGTCGCCGGTCTGTCCCGAAGTAACCATGTCACAGACCTTAAGGAAGTTGGGGTCGAAGCGGCGATTGAATCCGACCATCAGCTTGACGCCGTGTTTAGCGACGGCTTTGTTGATTTCTATTATTTTGTCGACCGAGAGATCAATGGGTTTCTCACAGAAGATGTCCTTCCCTGATGCAGCGGCCTTCAGGATGATGTCATAATGTGTCGGGGTGGGAGAACAGATTGCGATTGCGTCGATATCTGGATGACTCACGATATCATCATAGTTGGAAAAAATCCCGGGGATATGAAACTGTTTTGACAGCTTCTCAACCTCTGCTTCAATGATATCGCTGATTGCAACGACATCAGTTTCCGATATGTGGTTGACCAGGTTCTCGGCATGAATTTTACCGATCCTGCCGGCGCCGATCACGCCGAAGCGAAGTTTTTGATTTTTCATCAGTTGTTTTCTCTTAAAAGCTTACATTAGTCGTCATCATTCAAATGTAAGAAATTAAGCGATAGTTCTCATAAATGCAAGGCTTTTGTTCCGTTGATTACGTGTTTTAATGCTGGTCAGATATGTTAATCCATATCATTTCCCAGAATACGCTGATGAAATCGGTGCATCTGCTTGAAGCGGTGAAGGATATGCTGGCCGGAAGAGTATATCCCATTCTTGTTTGCGTCATCGGCATAGCGGTTTCGGTCCCAGTCCGCTTCGATCCATTTGATTATCTGATCGCATTCTTCATCCAGTTTCTTGAGCAACGTCAGGTTCCACCCACGCGCATTTTTCATCGCGGGGGCTGCCAGCAGATGCCGCAGCACGTAACCGCGCATGGCTGTCGTACGTTCGATGACTTTCCATTCTATTGGATGTTTAGTGACACTGGACCTTATCCGCGACAGCTCCTCTTCCAGTTCATTGAGACGGTTGATATCGTTCTTAATCCCTTGCGACTGTTCGGCGGCCAGCACGATGGCTTTCTCAAGCCCCTGTTCGTCGATCCATGACGCGGTGTGAAATCTATCGAGATGAATGCTGATGTCGCTTAAATCCTTCCAGATCTTCATGAATGCGTCACCTTTCGATGACCCGAAGAACCTTTGCATAAAATCATTATAAAACCCGGCTTCGTCAAAATGACTGCCGCCCCAGGACTGGACCGCAGCCCAGGCGATGCCGGTCCAGAGTATGTCGCTCATATATCGCGTGGGCACCCAGATGGTGGTACTGACGCCCGGCAGCTCTTTTTCACGGGCAATACGGATGAAGCGGCTGATGTTTGTGTAATTATTGTGATCAGGCGTCATGATATGCGGCCAGCACATCAGGGCGGGACATGCGATGACTTCGAACCCATGCTCCTGAAACAGGTCCACCGACTCCGCCGAAACATCCGGAAAGTAGTGCCAGTCGTAAATGATGACCTTATTCCTGGGAATGCAGTTCAGGATTTCCGGGTGCTTGAGGATCATATCGCCCCAGACACCGATTCTGTTATAAAGTGGAGTCGCGATTTCAACGCAGTGATTCAGGTGTTTGCGGAAAAGTGCAGGGCCGGAGATGTTACCGAATTTATCTTCGCATCGCTTGCAATTGGATAGATGCACTTCATCAAATCCGATGTGGATATGATCGCTTTCGAAAAGAGTCGCCCGTTGATACATTTTATCGAGATAGGTGTGTGCCTTTTTGCTGGCGGGACATAGCATATTGGTGTATCCGGGAATATCAATCTGCACCCACCATGCATCCGGGGACATCATCTCGGTCTGATGGAGGTAATCGACAGCGTCCTTCATCCGGATGAACATGCGCGAGTGTCCAAATGATTCAATCTCCGGGATCAATTTTATATGAAACCTGGACGCAAGCCGGAGTAAGTCCTGTATTTCATCCTCTTTCCATGCATATTGATGCATCAATTCGGGATAATCCTCATGATAGAGAGCGGATGTCTCGTGATCAGTGAGATGGATCTGGATGCGGTTGATCTTGTATCGAGCACAGAACTTGATCAGCTTCCTGTAAAATGCCTTGTTTTCGAGCTGCCTCGCGGGATCCACCATGATCATTCGAATCGGAAAATCGGGCCAGTCCCTGATATCGGCCTCAGGCAGTGAGTAAGATGTGCACAGCGATGACAGCGTTTGAATGCCGTAGCATATTCCTGCAGCACCCGGTGATTCAATGACTATTTCATCGGGAGATATCTGAAGATGATATCCCTGACCATAGATTTCATCCCTGTATTTACTCAGTACGACGGGGATATCGATGTCGGTCAAATTCAGATGAACAGGAACTCCGGATTCATCTTCCCTGATGCCCAGCTCATGGAAGGCCTCTCTTAAAAGAGTGGCTTCATTCATCAGCGTGTCGGACGATATCGAAATTCGATAGGCGGGGAGATCGAATGCGCGTCCGGTCGTGCGGCAGATTTTCACATTCGATAGCGACTGTCCGGCCGGGAGTGCCGGAGCAGAGATGATCAGGATCAATAGACAGAGCTTCTTTGTCATTGCTTTTTCACGCTGTTTTTCAGAATAAATTCGACGATAGGTGCTGGATCCTCGAGGCTGTGCGGGTGATGTCCCACGCCCTCCTTGTGAATCACGGTGATATGACCCCCAAGTTTTTTGTATCGTTCTTCGACAATCGCCGTGTTCTCCGCGACCGGCACCACCGTGTCGGCATCACCGACGACGTGGATTATCGGGATTTTCGCTTCCGCGAGGGGTTTCAGATTATCGCCCGGATTTCCCTCGTACGACCAGAACGTTTCCTTCGTAAAGCCATAGGCCTCCATCATTGCTGTGCGTTTATCGCCCGGCCAGCTTCTCAAATCGCAGACCGGTGCATCGCCGTAGATGCAGTGCACTTTATCCGGATTCCTGATGGCCCAGTTGTAGATAATCAATCCGCCCCTGCTGAGACCTTCCAGAACAGCTTTCTCCGCAAAACCGTACGTTTGTGTGAGATATTCATAGAAGCGGTCCCATATTTCGACGGCTTGTGGTGAACCGTACAGATCAGCGACATCGGCATAAACCAGATGAAATCCTTTTTCGAGCAGCGCCAGATCGACCTGTGGCTCATGCGTGAAGAATCTGGCACGCCAGATCCAGGGTTTCCCCGGTGCCTCTTTTTTCGGAGCGACAATGATGCAGGGCCGTTCGTTATAGATGAAATCGTACCTGTCAAAAGAGTGATACAGCGATTTCTCACCAGGATATTTTGAATCACATGCGAATAGGAGGACGCAGAAAAACAGCAGAATGACCGAAGTGACGATTTGGCGATTCAATCGTTGGCGATGATAGAGCCGATCCATTTGCATTTCCTTATTCATTTCGAATTTTCTTGATCATATTCATCGCGTTCCGATTTCCGGGATCCATTTCAAGCACGTGTTGAAAAGCAGCGATCGCCGCTTCGATTTCGTTGTTTACATAATAAGCATACGCCAGGTCTTCATGAGCAGTGGGGGAGTCGGGGTAATGTTCAATCCGCTTGTTCAGAATGGTGGTCCGAATTGGCGCATCTTCCCTGGAATTGTAGTGATATGCCAGCACATACATGAAGAATTCATTGAGCATGCCGTGTGCTTCAGCGATCTGAATGACTGAATCCAGAGCCGTACTCGCCAGTTGATCTTCATTCTCGCTGAAGTGTTTTTCCATTCGTTCGATATGGCTCTGCATGACTTCGATGGCATGCTCAAGTTTATTTTCTTTTGTTTTTTGATACTCAGCTGCGCTTATACGCGCCAGCACGAGGGCGGTGTCCAAAGCGCTTTCAGCCGGAACAGAGACGTCCGGTACAACGCCTGTGCCTTCCCAGTTCGTTCCGGTAACCGGATTAACGGCACGCGCGGTCGGAATGTATATTTCAAATTGATTGTCGATTTGAAACAGATCGACGGAGTGGGCGCCGCCTTTTGTTGGTTCTCCGACCATCATCGCTCTCCCTCTGACTTTCATGTCATAGGCGAAAGATTCGGCGGCGGAGAATGTCTCTCCGCCTGTCAGGAGAAAAAGAGGGATGTCGACCAGTGGTTCCATGCCGATGTGTTCGGTCGTCCAGAATTCGGTGAGGAAGTCATCTTCGCGAGAGTACCATCCATTCAGTTGCGTCGGATGTTCCAGAAAGTAACTGCTCAGATAGTCTCCGGAACCGCCACCGTTCTTTCTGAGATCGATGATGATCGCATCGGCATTGGACAGGAATTTCATTGAAGCGATGACCATGTCTTTCACATCGGGGTAGAGATAGAATCTCCTGAGTTCGAGATAACCGATGTTGCCGTCCAGCCACTCCAGCTTTGAAAAGCCTCTGTTTTCACGAATCCCGAGACGATGGTAGCGGAGGGGATGACGAAGTGAACTTTCAGCTTTTTCAACGGTATCGCCTGGCTCTTTCACGCGAAGACTGATGTGCTTATCCCCGGTGATGCCGATGAGGTCCGAGGTGATCTTTTCTGCAAATGCTTTGGGATTCGCACAGGAATCGTAGCAGACGCTTTTACATCGTTCCCTGAATTTCTCAGCATACATACGTGCCCTTTCAGGTAGTACATATTTATCCGCTATCAATTCGGCAATGTTATCGAGTACGCCGGTTCTGTAAGCTTTGTCGCGGAGAAAATGATCCTGTGCTCCGACAGAAGAGTAAAGACTGCATATAAAACATATCAGGATAAATATTGAGAATTTCGACAGCAGCACATTTGAAATTCGCATTTCTTCACTTTATATTTTTTGAGTACTGTTGACGAAAGCAATAGCATCAATTTCGATCTTGAATCCGTAATGCAATTCGCCGGCAGGCACGACAACGCGTGCCGGTCGGTGATCGCCGAAAAACTGCGAATAGACCTTATTGACACGATCCCATAAATTCATATCTGATATGTACAAACTCACTTTTAATACGTTTTGTTTACTGCTGCCGGACGCCTCAAGTATTGCTGCCACGTTTTCCAGGACTTGTTGAGTTTGATCTTCAATGCTACCCAGACACTTCTCGCCGGAGTGGGGATCTATGGGCAATTGTCCGGACACATAAACGACGCCTTCATGAACAACAGCCTGAGAATAGTGTCCTGCGGGCTGTGGTGCCTTTTCTGTCATTATGGTGCGCATTTTTCAATCCTGTCGTTTTCCGTGATTTGAAATATGGGATTGGTGCTTTTCACGATTTCGTACTGCTTCTGCATCATCTTGAAGATAAGATAGCAATAAATGATTGAATGTCAAGGGAAATATGAAGATTGTTGGGTAATTCAGGAAGAGTCATTGGCGAGGATATGACGGCAGAGATGCTTGAGAGCGCAAGACCGGAGTAAATCCAGCAATCCATTGATGCATATGCAGGATGCCTTGCAGGTGCATTGCTGAAAGATGATTACCCTGGCAAAATTGCAGATGCGGGCTTTCAGGGCGTGGAGGTGGTTGAAGAAGTCGTCTTTCCGCTCAGTCTACTTGTAAGCGATGCTGACGCTCCTGTGCATACTTCACTTCAGCGGATGGGCACAGATAAGGTTCAAAAACCGGAAGAGACAATCTGAAGTGCAAAAGTAAAAACGGTTAAACCGATTTATTAGCGCGATATTTAAGCTGCAAACCTTTAAGAAAATTTCGTATGACCTGGTCTTTACATTTGCGGAAATGTTTATGATCCGGCCTGCGAAAAAACGCGCTGAGTTCGTGCTTGCTGATAACTAAATTCGCCATTTCCAGAATTTCCAGTACATCTTCAGCTTTTAGGTCTAAAGCAATCCGCAATTTTCGGAAAATAATATTGTTTGTCAATCGCTTTTCCGGCTTGGGTTGCGGCCCTTCCTTCTTTCCACGTTTTTCGTTGATCAATCCATTCAGGAAAATTGCCAGTTGAACGTCGCTACAATTCTGATATGCAGGATCGTCCTCTTTTTTTAACCAGTCGCTGACCTGTTCGCGGGTGACCTCAAGGTCAGCCAATCCAAATATGGATATCATCTGCGAATCGCTAAAGTCAAAAATATACCGGATGCGGCGTAGAATATCATTATTGGTCATACATCAGTCTCTATTGAAATCATGAAGATTTCGTACCTTTTTCTTTTTTTTGTTTTCGCTTTTCTTTAATGCTTTTTTGCGCTTTTTTCTTCTCTTGAGGTTTAGCCTTGTCTCTTCCTTTAGCCATGTGATGCCTCCAATCATAAGAGTTAGCATTTATTCCTTGTATAACAAAGATAATCATTTATATCAGAATGTCAAGAAAAATCGTCGACAGAATTCGATATACATGAGCGAACAGGTCTGAACTTTTTCTGCATTCCGGACACTCACCTGGCGGCTTCCCAAAGCGCGTTTGCGTGAACCTCATGGTTCAATTGCATCCTGCTAATCCTGTTATCCTATCCAAGCGATTTAGGATGATCTTGCTGATGTAGATCACGCAATTTTTACTTTTCGATTTTCTGAATTATTTTATCCAGATGTTCTTTATAAATGCCCAGATTCTGGTCGTCTGTCTCCGTTCCTTTTTCAACGGCGATCTCATAATTCTTTTTCGCCAAGTCGAATTTACCAGCCGCTTCATAACCTTCGCCCAGACTGTCATAAACGTTTGCCGAATTCGGGTATAGTTTAACATTATAGAGAAAGAAATCGATTGCCAGATCTGTCTTTTCCTGGCCCATGACACGATATCCCATCGCATTCAAAACATTCTCGGGAATATCGACTTTGTAGCCGTATTTATCCGTCAACTTCTTGTAATGATTCTCGATAGCTGCGATGCCTTTATCAGCGTCTTCTGCCTTGATTATCCAATCCTTGTACAAAGTCTCCAATCCAAAGTACAGGCTTTTTAGAGGAACAGTCCCGTGATTGTCGTTATTCATAATTTTGTAGTGCCATTCCAGACCGTCAGGTCCTTTTGTTTCCAATGCTCCGGTAAACTTTGCAAGCGGCTCAACATAGTCTGGTTCATCACCAATGGTGATGTATAGAAAATTGTTCAAAACCAGTGGCTTTTGCAGCTTTTGAATGGCCTGGGTCAGGCAATAATTATCATCCCACATGATATATGGGCTCATCGCAAAATGGGCCTGAAACATGTCCGGATGTTCAAAAAGCACATGGATTGAAAACATCCCTCCCAATGAGTGGCCTTCCAGCAGGCGGTACGGCAGCGTGCGATAATTCGATTCGATATAAGGGAATAATTCGTCTTGCATGAATGCAATGAATTTTTCCGATCCTCCGCTCTGTGGCCTGTTTGCGACGTTCGTCGGGGTGAAATCCCGTGTGCGATCGACATTGACAATGGCAACAACGATCATTTGCGGCATTCTGCCATTGCGCGATAGGAACTGGACTGTGGAGGAAGCATGTCGGAAATGAGCACGGCCATCCAGAAGATACAGCACAGGATACTTTGTCGCTGTCTGATCATAGCGATCCGGCAAAGATATCAAAATCCGGCGTTCTTCACCCAGGGCTTTTGACTCGAGACGGATTGATTGGCCAATGGTCACATCTTCTGACTTTGTTTGGGCAAGAGTACTGACAGGGACTGAAATAACAAAAACCAGTGATAAAATGAAAGCGTATTTGATGAATCGTTTCATCATGATCTCCCGATTAAATGAGGCAGGCTGATTGTGGCACTTTTATACGGGAATATTGGAAAACAAGTTTCTTAATATTATTAGTGTTTAGAAATTCGTGCGGGCAAGGTTTTTATACGGAATCAAAGATATTATGAAACCACTTTCATAATTTTACGTAATCTTTTTCATAAGACATTTTAGAATGAAGTGAAGGGATATTTATTTGGACATCATATCAGAATTAGCAGAGCTGGCCTTTGCAAGCCGATTGAAACGGCTCAGCGAACGGCTGATGAAGGATGTTTCCCTGCTTTACAAAAAATTAAATGTAGATTTTGAATCGCGCTGGTTTTCCCTTCTTTTTGCATTGAATCGCAAATCTCCCATGTCAATTACCGAGCTTGCCAGTGCTCTTGGTCTTACGCACACTGCCATCAATCAATTGGCTTCCGAAATGATCCAAAAAAATTTAATTAATTCGACGAAAGGGAAAATGGATGAACGGCAGCGTTTACTGTCAATTTCAAAAAATGGACGAAGAGTTGCTTCCTCTTTGTCGCCTGTGTGGGAAGAAATTCGTTTGGAAACGAAAAGGCTGATTGAAGAATCAGGGTTCGATTTACTCTCCGCTATCGGGAAAATCGAAAACCGATTGGATGAACGTAATATGTATGAGCGTGTCTGGTTTCGGTTGAAAAAAAGTTTGCCAGGCAAACTGGAAATTTTGGAATACCGTCCGGCGTGGAAAAAATGTTTTTTCGAGTTGAACCAGGAGTGGCTGCTGGAAAACTTTGAAATGGAAGAAACGGACTTAAAGTTATTATCCGACCCGAACGGGAAAATTATCCGCACGGGTGGAGCAATATTCTTCGCTCGAATCGAAAATAGGATTGTAGGAACGTGTGCGCTCATTAAACACAGGGACGGTATTTTGGAACTTGCCAAATTAGCAGTCACAAAAAAATTCAGAAGAAACGGGATCGGAAAAAAGCTTGTACAGGCAGTGATAGACAGAGCTAAATCAATGAATGTGGAAAGTCTGTATTTGCAAACAAGTACTGTGTTAGAAGCGGCGAATTCTCTTTATTATAAATACGGGTTCCGCAAAGTAAAGCATAATCCTTTTGGTGAAGAAATGTACGAGCGCTTAACTTTCGCAATGAAAATTAACTTAATAAACATCATGAAGAATTGAAGGAGTCGAAAGATGAGAAAGAAAACTTCGAAAATCC
The DNA here is from genome assembly GCA_036351795.1 of Candidatus Zhuqueibacterota bacterium. GTDB lineage: Bacteria > Zhuqueibacterota > Zhuqueibacteria > Thermofontimicrobiales > Thiofontviventaceae > JAZBPW01. Next base: position 15,181 of record JAZBPW010000130.1, read on the forward strand.
AAACATCAAACTATCTTGGAATTGTTGATGTTGTTGTAAGTGCTTCACTCTGTTTGTTGATAGTATCTCTTTTTTCCTTTTTTTTGATATCAACAGCCACAGCTCAGCAGGTGGCAAATGATTCTCAAAAACCAGCGCGATTGGATGCAAAAACAAAATCAGTTATCATCGATTCTGTCACCAGTGCGCTGAATGAAGTTTATGTTTTTCCGGAAATTGCAGCAGAGATTGAAAGATTAGTTCGTTCGAATTTAGAAAAGGGGACATACAAAAAAATCACGTCACTTCCGGAATTCACCAACAAATTAACACAGGATTTACAATCGGTCAGCAAAGACCGTCATTTGAGGGTGAGAGCGCTTCCTCCCGGTGAAGCAGAACAAAGAGATCAGCTTTCGCCGGAAGATCAACGGAAGCAGGAGTTGGCAAGATTGAAGCATAAAAATTTTGGCTTTAAGAAAATCGAGTTGCTTGCCGGAAATATTGGCTACGTTGATTTCCGATTTTTTGCCGATGCGAGTCTCGGTGGTGCTACGGCGATTGCAGCAATGAATTTTATTGCACACGCAGACGCCATTATTTTTGATCTGAGGGGAAACGGTGGTGGGTCACCATCAATGATCCAGCTAATCAGCAGCTATCTGTTTGAAGAGCCGGTTCATCTGAACAGTTTTTATATCCGGAAAAGCGATGAGATGAAACAATTCTGGACTCAATCATGGATCGAAGGAAACAAAATGGTTGATGTGCCTGTTTTCGTTTTGACCAGCAGCTATACGTTTTCCGGAGCAGAAGAATTCACCTATAATTTAAAAAATATGAAGCGCGGTACTATAATCGGTGAGACTACCGGTGGCGGCGCTCATCCTGTGAACAGAAGAATTTTCAAGGAATTAAATATCGCTATGTCGTTACCCTTCGGCAGAGCTGTCAACCCCATCACAAAAACAAACTGGGAGGGTACCGGAGTTGAACCCGACATTAAAGTCAGTTCGGATCAGGCTTTGATTGTCGCGCGCATTGAGGCCCTGAAAGCGTTGAATAAGAACGAACCCGATGAAAGCAAAAAGGAGCAGATTTCCTGGATATTGCAAGGGCTGGAAGCGGAACAAAAAGATATTAAAATTGATCCGGACACATTTAAAGATTATGAAGGCACTTACGGACCAAGAAAGATTTGGCAGGAAAACGGCAAATTTTATTATCAGCGTGAAGGACGCCCGATATATGAACTCACACCGATGGGCAATGATGCATTTATAGTGAAAGGATTGGATTATTTCAGGATGAAATTCAAACGTGATATATCTGGCGCTGTTGTAGAGTTAATTGGTATGTATGATAATGGAGATACAGATTCGAATAAGCGGAATTAGATAATTTGATAATGACTGTACTGTTTCAATGGAAACCTTTTCCGCTATATAAAGAGTGTGAGGAGCAGCTGGAGAACGTGAAAATGAAGAGCTGGTGAGAGAGTAATTTTTTCGTCAAACATTTTGGAGGAAAAAACATGCAAAGAGCGACATTATTTATTATTTTCATTGTTCAGTGCACGTTTCTTATTACAGATACGAACGCTCAGAACTTTGAGATCAAAGAAATTTCTGACAAAATATTCGTTATCGTTAATCCTGAAGGAGGAGAAAATCAATTAATTATTAAGTCAGAAAAAGGATTGGTCGTTTTCAATACCTTCTGGTCTGAAGTAACAGCAAAGAGATATAAGAAAGAGATCGCCAGAGCGTTCAATCGGGATAAATTTACATATACCATCAATATGGTGGATCGATTGGATATGTTTGGAGGGAATGCAGCCTATAAAGAAACCAGGATAATCGGTCATGAAGAGTTCCTTAAAAAGTATCAGGGTAAGGATAAGGAGGTCGAGGCGGAGATTAAAAGACTGATTGATATGTGGCGGTGGAAGGAGGATGTTTCGCGAGATCGTCTCGAACACCATGAGAAAGGATCGGAAAAAGCCATCAATGAGGAGCGATGGATGAATACGTGTAAACAGCGGGCTGATGAGCTTGAGGATGGATTTTCCCTGGTTCTTCCAACCCTATTATATAGCGAAAGAATGACACTCAGTCTTGGTGATGTCACACTTAAAATTATCTGGTTTGGTAAAGCGGGGCATTATAATGGCATGACTGTGGTCGTTATTCCTGAGGAGAAATTAGCGATTATACCGGGTTTTATCTTGCATTCCCATCATCTCGCGCCACATCCTCACAATATATATGCAGATCTGGATGTGCCACATTGGATTTCTGTTTTGGAAGAAATTCTTGAGGGTGAAAATGCTGTAGCAAGAGTGATTTGCGATGTGAGCCATGTATGGTCAGGAGAACGTGCGCATACACACCTGGAATATATCAGGAAACTTTGGAACAGCGTTAAGATTGCGGAAGCCAGCGGGAAAGAACTGAATGAAATCCAGGATCAGCTGTCTATTGATAAAGATTTTTCTTTTGTAAAAGAAATGCAGGTTTACAAAGATGGTGGTGATGATTGGATTCGTCCGCAACATCAATCCCATGTCAGAGTATTCTTTTTACAGCATAAAAACATGGCTTCCGAGATCTTAAAAAAGGGAGGGATGGATTCGTTACAGTTTTCTATTGCCAAAATCAGAAAACTCCGTGAAACTGATGGTAATATTTATTTTGATGAGCCATCATTTAATGAAATGGGATACCATCTGATGAATTCAGGGAAAATTTCTGAAGCTATTGAAGTTTTCAAGTTAAATGTTGAGCTATTTCCTGAATCATTCAATGTGTACGATAGCCTGGGTGAGGCTTATAAGAAGAGTAGCGATATTGAAAATGCCATTAAAAACTATCGGAAATCTCTTGAGCTCAATCCAGAAAATAATAATGCTAAAGAGATTTTAGAAAAGCTTGAAAAGAAATAGTGCAGTATTTTTGGCAGGATTACAGGATAAAACAGGATTATAAAATCACAGATCGCACAAAGGACACAGAGAAAAAAGGAGGCGGGAGAAAGGGAGAACGGAGAATGGAGAACGGACAAAACAAGACGTCCAGCGATGTCATTCCCGCATGCTTCTGGCGGGAATCCATTAAGCGGCTTCAACATGAGCGAGCAGGTCTATGCTTTACCTGTATTCCGGAAATTCGCATGACAGCTTCCGTATAGCGCATTGGTGTCAACCTTATGATCCAATTGCATTCTGTTCATCATGTTATCCTGTCTGCTTTTTTTGTTGTAGTCAGCGTCCAATGAGGTATTATGAATCCATTGAGAAGTCTTCAAAAAAAAAGCCTGCTGATCTCTCAACAGGCTTTGGTTAGTAGCGGGGGGAGGATTCGAACCTCCGGTCCCGCTTTGCGGGATTATGAGCCAACGAGCTTTTTAAATTGGACACCGCCTTTCATCTTTTTAATTTCATTTTCACGTTTGATTGCTTCACTCCGAGTTTCAAAGGATTCTGAATAGACTAATGTCCAGTTTGAATATCGATTCGTCCAACAACGAAATTTATTTGAATTGTGCTGTTCAATTCTCTTACTGATATCATTCGTTGATCCGGTATAGTATTTTCCTTCTTCAGATTCAATGATGTAGACATAGAACATTGCATAAATCCTGAAATGAAAAAGCCTGCTGATCTCTCAACAGGCTTTGGTTAGTAGCGGGGGGAGGATTCGAACCTCCGACCTTTGGGTTATGAGCCCAACGAGCTACCAGCTGCTCCACCCCGCGATATATGTTTTTGGAGTATTTAGAGTTTCAGACAGCCCAACGAGCTATCCCGCTCTGCGGGACTCCACCCCGCGATATATGTTTTTGGAGTATTTAGAGTTTCAGACAGCCCAACGAGCTATCCCGCTC
>JAZBPW010000131.1:0-5271 GCA_036351795.1 Candidatus Zhuqueibacterota bacterium
AATCTGAGAGATTTTTCTGGGTAATCGGGCTGCCGATCTGAACGGCTGACCGTGGCGAATGCTCATCAATCTCCACCGAAGAGAATGTGGCGCCGTGTATTCCGTCTTTTCCGACCCGCCCACCGGCCATGACGATGCGGTCTCCGGCATCGATCTCCTTGACCCAGGAGTCTCGTCCCTTGTAATGCGTCGGCATCACAGCGCCGGTACCGCAATACACGAGTGGTTTGCCGCTGTAGCGGTCATCAAAAATGACAGAGCCATTGACAGTTGGTATGCCAGACTTATTTCCCCCGTCTTCAATACCCTTCACCACGCCGCTCAGAATACGGCGCGGATGCAGTTGTCCCTTAAGCAATTCGCCATCAAAATAGGGCGATCCGAAACAGAGCACATTCGTGTTGAAGAGAAGCTTGCCCCCTCCGATTCCCGTGCCCAGGGGATCCCTGTTTACCCCCACAATGCCTGTCAGCGCCCCCCCGTATGGGTCCAGGGCGGATGGTGAATTGTGCGTCTCCACTTTCCAGATGAATACGCTCTCGTCATCGATGCGCACGACACCGGCATTATCGGAAAACACCTTCAACAGCCAGTTGTTTCCTGCCTTTTCGAGTCTGTCCTGGATGATTTGGGTCGATTTTTTGATATATGTGTCGAAGAGCGAGTCTATTTGCTGTGTTTTCCCGGTGTCAAGGTCTTTGTATTCGATGATCGCGTTAAACTCTTTATGTTTGCAGTGCTCCGACCATGTCTGCGCGAATATCTCGAGCTCACAATCCGTTGGTAGATTCTCAAGACCCGCCTCACCTCTTTTTGATTGCGTTTCTGGATCTTTGTAATATTTCTGAATGGCCTTCATTTCCCTGAGATCAAGGGAAAAAAGCATCTCCCTGGAAAGTGCCAATAACGCATCATCCGGAATAAAGATATCGATGAGGTGTGTGCTATCGTCCGACTCCACTTTCACTGTGGGAATATATTTAATCTGTCCCTCAAATGTACCGTATTCGAAATGATTGATCAGACTGTTGCCTAATAATTCCTCGGAAATCGTGTGAAGCCGGGCATCCTTAAGATCGTTTTCCATGTAGTAAATTTCTTGTGTGAAGATCGCCTGCTTGTTGGTGTCGAAAGGAATATTCAGGATGTCGCACAAGGTCTTCTGAGCCGATATCCCCTCGTCATCGGTGACGCCGGGCAGTTTTGATACAAGAATATAGGAATGGTACTGCGGATCATTGTAAAATTCATTGATATATACGTCATGAACAACGCTGTCCTTGAGTCCGTGAAGAGCGAATCTCTCGACCTGATCGTCCGACAGCTCATAGAGCATGGAATAGATCTTGCCGCTTTTAACACGTCCGGTCTCTATATCCAGGAATCGCTTCGCGTCCTGGCGTATTTTTTCCCCGCTGACGTCCCGAACATGATCCTTGAACACAATTTGTATATGGTTTATTCGCATTTATCGCTCATTCTATTCATCCATTTTCAGGATTATTCCCGACGCTTTTGTGATATGACCGGCAACAATGGCATGATAGCCTGCATTTTTCACCTGTTCAATCACATCCTGACAGTCCTTTTCCGGCAGGACGATCAGCATCCCGTTTCCCATGTTCCAGAGGCGATATGCCTGCTCATCGGTTACATTTCCCAATTCCTGAGCGCGTTTCATCACATCAAGCGGAGGATGCAATTTATCCAAAACAGCACCGCACCCTGTTGCGTCAAGAATTCGCATGAAATTATCTTCAATGCCCCCCCCTGTGATATGGACAATACCACGAATATTGCGGCCTTTTTGCATCAGCCTCATTATCACAGGCGTATAAATCAACGAGGGTGTTAATAGAATGCGTCCCCATGTTGTGTCGGCATCGTAAGGCACTTCATGCCACTGATCGCCAAATTCGGACTGCATGATCTTTCTGAGCAGAGAGAATCCATTGCTCCGGAATCCTCTGCTTCTCAGTGAAATAATGGCATCGCCGTGCTCGATCTTCGTACCGTCGATCGGTGTTACGTTATCAGGGAGCAGACCGATGCCGGTTGCGCACCAATTAAAATGCATCTTGTCACCATATCCGCCAATCCGGTTTCCAAGTTCGGCAATTTCACCGCCAGTGATGGTAATACCGGCATAGTTACAGGCATCGTGCAGCCCGCTCATCAGGGCATCGACGATGTCTGCATCAAGAAAATCGACATCAAGAATATTCGAGAGGTTCACAGGTTCGATGCCACTCGTGACGAGGTCATCCGCGACCATGGCGACGAGATCATATCCAAGGGTGTCGTATATACCGGTTCGCTCAGCCAGCTCGATCTTTGTGCCAATGCCGTCGGAGGACATTCCCAACCGAATTCCGCCGAAATTCATGATATTCGAAAAGGATCCTTCAATATCCAGACAGGGCGATCCTGCTCTGTCCTTCCTGTTGGCGAATGTCTTTTTCGCCCACTGGAATGCGATTTTGGAGCAGTGATTACCGAGATCTATATCAAGACCGCTTCCCTGCTTTTTCATATCTTCTCCCGCACGATGACAGATTTCCTGTCAGGTCCTGTTGAAATAATTCCGATTGGGACATTGAGCCAAGCTTCGATGAATTCGATATATTCACGGCATCGATTCGGCAGGGCATTGTAGTCTGTGATGTGGCTGATATCCTGCTCCCACCCCTGGAACTCTTTGTATTTTATATCTGAATTGTCTGTGTATTCAAGTGCAACTTTAATTGTATCAAAGACAGAAAGACAATCCAGCTTGGTCAGCACAATGGTGTTGAACCCGTTGATCATAAAAGATCTGCGCAGTTGTTGCAGATCAAGCCAGCCGCATCGCCTCGGTCGTCCCGTGGTTGCGCCATATTCATGTCCCTGATCGCGAAGCTGACCGCCAATGTCATTTATCTGTTCCGTTGGAAAAGGCCCCTCACCAACCCGCGTGGTATAGGCCTTCACGATACCGATGATTCTATCGAATTTGACATAGACGCCGCCGCCGCTGAAAGCGCCGCCAATTGTGGTGTTTGAAGAGGTGACGAATGGATAGGTGCCGTGATCAATATCCAGGAACGTGCCCTGAGCGCCTTCGTACAATATTCTGCGATCGTTTGCACAATAATCAGCAATGACGGGTATTGTATCCCCAATGAAAGGCCTCAATGAATCGACGCCTTTCTCGAATTTCTGCATCGCTGCTTCGGTATCGATAAAGGGTTGATTATAAACCTTTTCGGATAGATTGCGATAGTAATCGGTTTGATCCTGGTATTTTTCAATATATATGCTACTTTGAAGGTCACCCGCCCTGATACCGGTGCGGTTGATCTTGTCCACATAGCAGGGACCGATTCCTCTGCCCGTCGTTCCAATTTTGGCGTGCGCCACTTTGTCCATATGTTTATGCATCGGCGTCACGATATGTGACTGCGCGGAGATCATCAGATTTTCAGGCGTGACCTTGATTCCGGATTTCTCGAGTGACACGATCTCTTCCGTGAAAATTTCAGGATCCACGACACAGCCATTCCCAATGATATTGAGATTATCTCCGGAAATGATCCCGCTGGGTATCAGATGGAGAATATATTCCTGCCCATCGGAGACAATGGTGTGTCCTGCGTTTGCACCGCCCTGGAACCGAACGACCATATCCATTTTGCCGGCCAGAATATCAACGACTTTCCCCTTGCCTTCATCCCCCCACTGTGATCCCATCACTATGGTACAGGGCATATCAATCTCCCCATTGAAGTGCGTAATAATTCTGATCTTTATCGGGCATGTAGATGTCGTGCACTTTACCTTCACGGATCGAGAGCGATGAGACGACTTCCAGCTGAGCCCGCTCATGAAGTGCCTTGATGTTCTCGACACCACAGGATGACATGGATGCCACGATCTTTGCGAGCGTTTCGTCGAGATTGTCGCGCAGCTTGCCGGCATATTCGACAAATCCTTCGACACCTTCGACAAATTTAGACTGGCTGTAGCGGAGTTGTTTCCATTGACGCGCTCTGGACGCCCCTTCACCCCAGTAGGGTTTCATGACGCGGTTATTGATCGAGACCTTTTCCGTGGGCGATTCATCCATCCGGGCAAAAAATCTGCCCATCATCACATAGTCCGAACCCAGAGCAAGCGCAATGACAATATCCTTCGCGTGAACAATACCGCCATCGGCTATGATGGGAATATATTTACCCGTTTTCTTGAAGTAGCGGTCACGTGCTTCGTTCACCTTTATGATCGCGGTCGCGAGTCCGCGTCCAGTGCCCTTTTGTTCCTGTGTAATGCATATAGAACCACCGCCCATGCCGACCTTGATCGCACAGGCGCCTGCATCCACAAGGTAATCGAAACCCTCCTCGGTGATGATATTGCCACCAATCACAGGAATGTCAGGATATCGCTCTGTGATCCACTTCAAAGCCTCTCCCTGATATACGGAAAAACCATCCGAAGAATCAACCGCAAGCACATCCACGCCTGCGTTAACAAGTGCCGGTACGCGTTTTTCGTAGTCATGAGTGTTCACAGCTGCCGCCGCCATCAAGCGCTTCTTTTCATCAATAAGTTCATGCGGATTGTCGAGATGGTTCTTTATATCTTTCCTGAAAACCAGATTCAGCAGCTTTTCGGACTTATCCACGATTGGAAGCACCGATTGATGGCTGTCCATGAGAACGGCGTTGGCTTCCGACAGTTCTCTCACATCGATGCCGACGACGATTTGCTCTCTCGTCAGCATGCGATCCCGGATATGGCGTTCAGCGTGTCTGCTGATGTCATAATCTCTTTTGGTGATAATTCCCTTCAACTTCCCATGATCGTCCACGACTGGAAATGTGGTAAATCCCTTCTCTTTCGATAGTTTATGAAGATCCATTATCTTCATGTCGGCATTTACCGTGACGGGATCGACAAAACCTGCCTTGTAGTTTTTTATACTCGAGATCATCTCAGCCTGTTGCTCTGTCGATTGCGAACAGAATATGAACGCAACACCACCCAGCTTGGCGAGTTCAATTCCCATTTCAGGACCTGACACCGACTGCATTGCGGCGGACACAATTGGAATATTGAGATGATATTTTTCTTCCGCCTTTTCACTATATACCAGAGGCGTTCTCAGTGATATGTTGCTGAAAGAAGACCTTTCAGTCGTTAAACCGGGGAGCAGACGATACTCCATCAATGTTCTGGAAGCTTCTGTATTGATTGTTTTTGCCATAAAAACCTTTCAAATTTGAAAAATTA
>JAZBPW010000132.1:0-8319 GCA_036351795.1 Candidatus Zhuqueibacterota bacterium
ACGAAAATACATCAAAGATCTGCTGAACAGCATCGAAAAGGATCACCCGTCGGTGAAAAAGAACATCTTCAACGCGATGAAAAGAGTGAAGACCGACTATCTGCTATGATCTGCCCTCACCGCCATTGTGACTCAATCCGGAAAATGTAACTTTCTATTTCGTTTTTGGCCAACGCCTGACCACAGAGATCAATCCGCCGAGGAGTAGCAGCGCCACACCAAGCCAGAGAACATTCATACCCGGCTTTGTACTGACTTCGGCGAACATGACCGGTACCGTTTCTTCCTCAGGCTGCCCCTCTTCCGTTTGCGGGCCCTGATAATGGATCATCACAGACCTTCTATCCGCATTGATGCCGGTGAGAACAATGTACGCCTCCTGCCCCGGTAATTTCACACGGCTTGCCGGATCTCCCTGAATGCCGATCTTGTAAACCGGCAGCAGTTCGACCTCCGGACCGCCTTTGTAAGAGACGCGCATGCGCGCGCCGATATTCATGGAGTGCTGCGCGTCCTGCGATCCCATGTTCGACATTTCAAAGGCCGTGAAAGTGAGCGCGTAATCACCAAATGTGATGGTATTCCCCTTGACGACTTCGTAGTGCGACATCTCATCGTGTTGTCTCTTACCGGGATCGAATCCCTCCGGAGATACGTAGAGGTCGGAGATCAATCCACGCTGGATATAGGGATGATGGAACCGTTTGCTCTCGCCGCGTCCCTGCGGTGGCTCGAAAAATATATCCGGCTGTCCCAGGCGGATCGAGTTTCCCTTTTTCACTTCGATGGGGAGGTATAGCGTCGTTCCCTTTGGCTGCTCTTCACTGCTCGGTTCCAGCAGCGTGATCTGATATCCGAGCGCCTCCTTCTCTTCTCCCTGAGGCAGAGATATTCTCTCGGATTTATCGTATACTGAAGAGCTGACGAATCCGATGAACATCAGTCCGACGCCGAGATGCACGATGGCTCCGGTTGCGCTGGTGAGGCTCTTTTTCAGGAGCCGGACCAGAAGCTCGAGGTTCACACCCACTGTAAAGCCGGCGAATACCACCATGAGAAAAGTCAATACGCCCGGAAAGCCATTGATCAGGGTAATTGCGGCCGTCACGAGGGCCAGGGCGAATCCCGTGATCATTCTTGTTCGGATATTGTCAAAGTCGTTTTTGCCCCATTTGAGCAGCGGCACGTAACTGAGCAGCAGTCCGATGAGCACCGCGATGGGTAAATTGGTTGTCACGTAAAACTGCGTGGATACCTTGGAGGCTTTTTCGAGCACGCGCGTTATCAGCGGCGCGGAAGTACCGAGTCCCGTGATCACGGTAGACGCGAGCAGTACGAGCATGGCGCCCACAAGACCGACCTCCCTCGAAAGGAGCGGTATATCTCTATCCTTTGCATTCGGCACCGGAATATCAGACGCGCGCCGGATGATCATGAATACGGAAATGGCAATAAAGAGTCCGATGAAAACCACGAGCCATCCGGTGATCCCCAGATCCACGAACGAATGGACTGAAAAATCGGCGAGCACGCCGGATCGCGTCAGAAATGTGCTGTAGATGATCAGCACGAACGAAAATGCGGCTAACGAATAGTTGGTCTTTGCCAGTCTGCCTGTCGATTTCTGAAGTATCATGCCGTGAAGCAGCGCTGTTCCGGCCAGCCAGGGCAGCAGAGAGGCGTTCTCCACCGGGTCCCATCCCCAGTATCCGCCCCATCCGAGCACTTTGTAAGACCAGACGCCGCCGATGATGATGCCGGCGCCCAGGGTGACGAACGAAAAGGAGACCCAGGGCAGGCCTTCTTCGATCCAGTTGTAATCGCGCCTCCATAAAGAAGCGATGGCGATCGAGAAAGGCACTGCGAACGCCGCGTATCCCAGGAATACAATCGGCGGATGTATCACCATCCACGGATCCTGAAGCAGCATGTTCAACCCCATGCCCTCTTCAAACGGATTCGGCACCGTGACGAACGGGCTCTGCTTGATCAGCAGGACCGACAGAAAGAGCAATTGCAGATTGTAAATCAGCATGACCCTGGATTCATGTTTCTTCACAGTGTACATCAGGATTATTCCAAGCCATGCACCCAACAATACCCATAGCAGAAAACTGCCCTCCTGGCCCGCCCAGAATGAGCTGATGAGATAATGAAGCGGCAGGTCGGAAGACGAATATTTGATCACATATTCAAAACGAAAATCATTGGTCAGGAAATAATACATCAGGAGTGCGGATGCTATTGTGGTCATTGCAGTGAATACCCAATAGCCCGCTCTGGCGAACGTCAGATAGACCTGATCGCCCTTGTTTTCACGATACAACAGGTAAAAGATCGAAGAGATCAGTATCGCGATGAATTGCAGCCAGAGTGTTGCTTGTGAAAATTGGTCCATTATTCAGAGATCCTTCCTTCATATTTCGACGGGCATTTCACCAGGAGTTCATCCGCGTGAAAGACGTCGTCAGATGCGTTATAAATTCCAACGGCGACGATCTTGTCGGCATTTTCAAAATTCGACGGCTTTGATTTATCATATTTTATCTGCATTCTGCTGCCATCAGGTTCTTCCAGCTCAAAATAGAGCGAGTTTGTCGTTTCATCATAGCGATCGCTTCCCTGTACGAGCAATCCCGCGACCTGAACGTACTGTTCGCCCGCTTTGGCTTCATCGATTGTCACATAGCTCGTCAAGGTCGACTTGAACGACAGCAGCGCGAAAATCATCGCCGCGGCCACGACGACCGCGCCGATGATGTATGATTTTCTCATTGTTATTTCCTCTTTTTATTTTCTCTCTCAATCCTGCTGATCTTCCTGTCCAGACTGAACAGGTAGAACGCGATTCCCACCCAGATAACGAGATTTACGATCATGATCTGTACTAATCCCTGATCCATTCTTCAATCCCTTCTGTCAAGTTCTCTTCAATTCTCAATGCCCTGAACTTTAACCGGATCATCCAGATGTACAGGCCTGTGTAGGCAATGAATGCGCCGATGAAGGTCAGCATAAAGCGTATATCCATCTGTGGATCCACCGGATTCATGGTATCTTCCGGATGCAGAGAAACGGTAATTCTCGGCAGAATGAAGATCAGAAACGGGACTGTCGCAAAGGCCATGATCGAATACGCGGCCGCGAAGACCCGTTTGCGGTCCTGATCCGGCACGGCGGAACGCAGCGCGAAGTATGCGCCGTAGATCATCAACAGGATCACGATGGATGTTTCACGCGGATCCCAGTTCCAGTAAGAGCCCCAGGTGACTTTGGCGAAAAGCGATCCGGTGACCGTTGCCAGAATGCAGAACAGGAAACCGAGTTCCGCCGACGCGGCTGCGGTCAAATCCGCATGCACCGAACGGTTGCGCAGATAGATGATGCTGGCGATCATGGAGACCAGAAACGCCAGTGTGGCGACCCATGCCTGGGGTACGTGAAAGAGCATGATCCGGGATGTTTCTCCGGGAAAGCCTGCCGCGGCCTTCGCGTACATGAAGGAGGCAACGATGACCACGATCATCCATATTATCAGGGCGATTTTCAGAACGTTTTTCTTAAGCATAAGCAGTAATATAGCAGATTTTGCGCTGAAAGTCAACTGAATTTTAGTGGTTGACATCCATGATATTTTTTATTAACTTATACCTGAGTGAGTGAAAGAGATTCACTCGATTCGGGTACATTCACAATGAATACCGGAGAGCAAAAATGAATTTAAAGTATCTGATCCCCGCAATATTTTTCATGCTATTATCTCTCCTGATCATCAGCGGCAACATCTACAATGTGATCAAAGGCAACTGGGAGATCTGGACGCTCAATCATTGGGGCACAGTCTTCTTTCACGCGGTCACCATGTTTGTCGGATTGTATCTGCTCACAGGCGCCATGAAAAAAGTCGAGGAGGAGTGATATGTGGTATTTGATTGGAGCGATTGCGGTGGGCATTCTGTCCCTCAGCTGCATCACCTCGACGGCCTTTGAATTTGTAAAGGGAAAGATCGAGGTTCTGAGCGCCGAGTTCTGGGGCGCCATCATTTTTCATCTGATCACCGGCGTGCTGGCGCTATGGCTCGCGGCGAAATACGCGGCATTATAAATAGCTGTAAAACAGGTGTCGTACACCTCCAAGGTGTGCGACACCTTGCAGAGACCTCTTTTTTCAACCAAAAGCGATAAGGCTTTATCAAAAGAGTCCTAATTCCTTATAACACCATAACACACAGATGTTGATAGAAATATCCACACCATATGTGGTGGCATCATGTCATTAAATTAAACTTTTGATACAGCCCCATTGCCTGGAGCGATGGAATCACTCAATTTCACCAACTATATACAAATCTCCAAATATAACCATTTTTCCTTTTAATTCGCTCGCGCTGATTGCGATGAAACCCGGTATTTTTATTCTCTACCTGCGAACTTACCCCATCGATCTGTACAATGTGGTTAGCGCACAATGCACAAACGGCTCTCATTCCGATTTACAACGATCAAAATTTGCTACACTCAAGAGATATTGTAAATACCAACACATTTTCTACAATCCGATTATCATGACAGCTATCGCGGCAATGCATATTGAAAGTGTAAGTTATTGGAGCAATCATTTTTCTTGAACTATTGGACAATGATGGTCTATATCGATTGATGATATGATTCAATAAGCGAAAAATCACTTTTCCTTTCGCTCTAAAACCTCAACAAACATTCTTGGGGAAACGATTTTAATGCTATTATAACTCCCCAATTCTAAAAGATGTTGGTCGCCTGAGACAATATAATCTGCCTGTGACTCCAAAGCAGCTATGATGAATTTATCGTCTGCAGGATCCTTATCGATAATTCTTAAATTTAATAATTCTGGGGTTTCAATTGCAGCTTTTTGAACTTGATCAATAAATTCATATATTTGCTTATCGCTTAGAGGACATCTTTTTTTAATCCTATTATAAAAAAACCTTCCTGATTTCTTCGATAATACTTTTTGAAATAATTAGCCAAAACCTGCCATTTTCCCATTTTTCTATTATTTTAGCAGATGGACCTTCAGATATCAGAACCGCACTAATAAATACATTTGTATCAAGAACTACATTTAACATACTTTTCAGGAGCTTTCAATTGAGAGTTTTTCGTACTCAGTTTTTCTGACTGCTCTCACAGCCTCATTTATATCTGCCTGGATTTCGTCTGGATCAGCGTCTTTATTGAATTCTCTTAACAGCCGGATAAATTCAAGTGCCTTTCGTTTCGCTCGATCTTTTTTGTGAATCTCTTTAACAATCTCCTGTACATCTTTTTCCAGCAGAGATTCAAGATATGCCGGTGAAGCTAAAACAGCGATTATCTTTTCATCCTTAATAAAGAGATATTGATCGGATTTATCATTTATTTGTTCGATCAGTTCTCGCAATTTAGCCAAACTGTCAAACTTTTTAATATCGATTTTCTTTACCATTTTTTGACACCTCTGTAAGCATAGATTTACATTTTTTTAAGAAGTTAATCTAAAACTCATGACTACATGTATATAAATATAGAAATAAATAAAATATATATCAACAATTTTATTTGCACATAATATCTGAAACATAAATTATAAGAAACCATGATTATGCATCTGGTGGATTCAATTTTAACACAACATGGAATTTAACAATAGCTGCTAAAAAGTAAAAAAATCACTGCTCTTCATTTTAGGGTGACACTTCCTCCAAAATCCCCGCTCTTTCTTCGTTTTTACTAACATGAAAAGTGTCCTGACCTGGTTATCTTTCCGATGAGATGACAGGCTAAGGCTAAGTGCTCTGTTTCGTAAGTTCGATGACGTATTATCAGGATACCCGGGCTAATGGAAATTGTGTTCGTTGAATTATATTGCTGACGCTTAATTTTGTAAAAATATACCTGCGATATCTTGCTTTGTTGAACCTAACGCTAACAACGATTTAACAAGCAAATCTATTGTAACGGAAGGATCGCCGGATTCCATTTTTGCGATACGGGATTGATTTGACTTTAACATTCTTGCCAGTTCGACTTGAGTTAATTTTTTTTGAAGTCTACGTTTTTTAAGATTTTCACCAAGAGCTAATTTCAATTCAATAAAAGCAATTTCCTGTTCACTAAGTTCCAGAAATTCTTTAGTCGTACCAACACACCAGCCATTTGCCCTTAATTTTTCTCTTTTTGCTGAATCCATTATTTAAAATCCTGATGTTTGATTCATATTATATCGTAATTCCTTAGTCTTTTTTTACAGATTTCAATTACGTGTTTGGGTGTCTTATCACTTTTTTTATTGAATACATGTAAAATTACAATCGCGTCAGTATCAATCCGATAAATAATTCGCCATATTAGATTCTTATCAGATATGCGTAACTCATGACATCTATTTCCAATATCTGGCATAGGTTTTGAATGTGGCATAGACAGCAATTCGCCTATTTGTAATTTTCGTAGCAAAAATCCAGTTTCTAATCGAGCTGCTTTCGATAGTGGAGGTGTTTTAATTTCACCATACAACCAAACGAGGGGCTTATCAATTTTATTCACAAACGAATATATGTCAAATTTGGCATAAAGTCAACATATAAATTAAAATATTTAAAATTTCTAAAACCTTCAACTTTCATTAGGATACGGTATATATCCACCCTGATTATTTAAAAAACAGGGGATTGCATTGATGGAGAAAAGGACAACGGAGGAAGGAAAAAGGGAAACTGTGCAGTCCCAAATATGATCACATAGTCGAAATCCGAGGCCGTCGTACCTGCATTAAAAGACTTCAGCAAACCTGTATAACTTACTTATTCCATCATTTTTCGCTCGCACTATTTGCGATAGGCAGCGATACTTTTATTATTTACTTTCTCTGAAAAACCTTATTTTTATCTTTTTACCTTAATAGCATGATACAACCCAATACGTCCAACCTTATTACCTTATTTTTTTGCATTTTTCTTAGTCCGGCGCTGAACCGGATTTACAACGATCAAAATTGACGACACTTATCACTTCCCAATTTTACGTTCATCCCATATTTGTTTCTACTTTTTTCTTGATAAAACCTCTAGCAAAAAATCACGGCTGATGAAAATTGGCTGACAGACGCCGGCGGATTCGCGGAAGGAATTTAACTCAAGGCTGCCTAATGGAAATGGCATTTTTACAACAATTAAAACGGCAGCCCTCAGACAGAAATTCCTTCTGATCGCTGATTCGCGCGGCTGTCTTAACGCCAATTACCAAAGGCCGAAAGATAAGAGACCCAAGATACCCTCGTTCACACCCCAAAGAGGAACGATAGATCAGCGTGCGGCAGCGACCTGGGGTAAACATCACCACCAGCCTTTAAAACCAGTAAAGGACGAAATAAATGTATCTCAGATGATACATAGGTTCGGAGTCCCGTAAGGGACGAGCAATAGTAGCACATTGATTCATCGATGTGGCTTTCGAGGTACCTATAAAATAAATTCCCTTCAGGGACGGCTGATTGCGATACATCGACCGGCGGATTATGGCATAAATAAAAGCGATTCCATCGCCTGGAGCGATGGAATCGCTCGTTAAATATACCAATCCCAATATTTATACACCTTTCCCTTTATTTCGCTCGCGCTGATTGCGATGAAACCCGGTATTTTAATTCTCTACCTGCGAACTCACCCCCAAACCCGGGCTTTAGAGCTTTCATCTCGAGCCGAGTCGAGAGTTGGCAGCTCGAACGATCACATTCATTCTATCACTTGCTTATCGTTATGGCGCTATTCCTGTATCTCTTTCTACTTTTTTCTTGATAAAACCTCTAACAAAAAATCAGGGCTGATGAAAATTGGCTGACAGCCGCCGGCGGATTCGCGGAAGGTATTTAACTCAAGGCTGCCTAATGGAAATGGCACTTGTACAACAATTAAAACGGCAGCACTCAGACAGAAATTCCTTCTGATCGCTGATCCGCGCGGCTGTCTTAACGCCAATTACCAAAGGCCGAAAAAGCACCAAAGATCTCCTCGTGCACGCCCCGAAAGGGCAAAATATATCAGCCCGAGACTTTTGCACAAAAAAAAGCGATTCCATCGCTCCAAGCGATGGAATCGCTCATTACTAGCTATGAGATCATAATCAAATGACATTTTAATTTTATTGCCTCTGATCCGGTCACAGTTCTCCCAGCGAGCCGTGGAAAAAAATTATATTCGCCATACTTTGAATAAACTGCGTTGCCTGATGACTTCATAAACGGAGCGAACTGCTCGCCCCGTTTCAGTCCTCTTTCGAGTCAGGTCCTTCTAATGA
>JAZBPW010000133.1:0-9168 GCA_036351795.1 Candidatus Zhuqueibacterota bacterium
CCTGCCAAGCGCGATCGACTCATCAAGGCGGGCGCGGATATCATCATCGGTGACTACACGCATATGAAAAAGTTGATAACTTATCTTTTCGATGCCGGTCAAGATATGGAGAGAGCGAGCACATTGCCGCAACAATAAAATATCTTGTCGAAAATAGCTTTATCACAGGGGAAACCATCGATGTCAATGGCGGACATTTCATGCGATAAAATATACGTCAGGTATGCATTGATAATTTTGCATTTGATCCTGCTCACGATACCAAGAACAAGCGGAGGACAAACATTGAATATATACGAAAATCCGGAACTGTCATTCGATGAACGGATAAACGATCTGATCTCCCGGATGACGCTTGAAGAAAAGATATCGCAGATGATGCATGAATCACCGGCAATCGAGCGACTCAATATACCGAAGTATAACTGGTGGAACGAATGCCTGCATGGTGTCGCGCGTGCCGGTATCGCGACGGTGTACCCACAGGCTATCGGCCTTGCCGCGACATGGGACACGTCTCTCATGTTCAGGGTGGCCACAGCCATTTCCGATGAGGCGCGTGCCAAACATCATGAGTTTCTGAGACGGGGTAAAAGAAATATCTATCAGGGTTTGACGTTCTGGTCGCCCAATGTCAATATTTTTCGCGATCCCAGGTGGGGCCGCGGTATGGAGACTTACGGAGAAGATCCCTATTTAACGGCACGCATGGGCGTCGCCTTTATCAAAGGCTTGCAGGGGAATGACGAAAAATATCTGAAAGTCGCGGCAACCGCGAAGCATTACGCCGTTCACAGCGGTCCTGAGCCGGACAGACATCACTTCGACGCTGAAACGGACGAACGAGATCTGAGAGAAACGTACCTCCCTCATTTCAAGGCATGTGTGCAGGATGCAGGTGTTGAATCCGTCATGTGCGCCTACAATCGCTATATGGGCGAGGCCTGCTGTGGCAGCAACAGGCTGCTGAAAGAGATCCTTCGTGAAGAGTGGGGGTTTAAAGGACATGTGGTTTCGGATTGCGGCGCCATCGGAGATATCCATGCGAGACATAAAATCGTGGATACACCTGAAGAGGCTTCCGCGCTGGGTGTGAAATCAGGCTGTGATCTGAATTGCGGCTGTACATTCATCAGCCTGCTGAAGGCAGTGCATGAGGGATATATCACAGAGCCGGAGATCGATACGGCCCTTGTAAGACTTTTCAGTACGCGTTTCAAATTGGGGATGTTCGACCCTCCGGAAATGGTGCCGTATTCGAAAATTTCTTACTCTGTTGTTGATTGTGATGAGCATCGGCAGCTGGCGCTCGAAGCGGCACGAAAATCCATCGTCCTGTTGAAGAATGATGGCGGGTTACTTCCACTGAAGAAGGATATGAAGACCATTGCCGTCATTGGGCCGAATGCGAATGATGTTGAAACACTTTTGGGAAATTATTACGGTTTCCCGGCCGAACCTGTGACGCCACTTGAAGGTATCAAGCGAAAAGTTGACGACGGCACAGAGGTGCTGTACGCTCCCGGAAGCCGGTGGGCAGCGGAATTGCCATTGCTGAGCGTGATCCCATCATCCGCATTTCGCGTAATGAGAAATGGCGAAAGTGTGAATGGACTCAAGGCGGCATATTACACCAATTCGAAGCTGACTGGTGAACCGCTGCTGGAAAGAATCGATCCAAATATCGATTTTATGTGGTGGGACGGCTCTCCCGGTGAAGCATTTGATGATGACGATTTTTCAGTCCGGTGGTCCGGGACTCTTGTGCCTCCCGAGACCGGGACCTATGCTATCGGTGCCGAGGGTTTTAACTGGTTACGAGTCTATATCGAAGATTCTCTGGTCGTTGAATTCGAACACGATCATCACACGAATAAAGTGTATGAGTTCATGGATCTTGAAGCTGACCGGGAATACAAGATCGTGGTTGAATTCGGCCATCACCTGGGTGACGGACAGATGAAGCTCCTCTGGGAGTTGCCTGATACGGATTATCATGGGGCTGCCGTTGACGCTGCGTCGAAGGCTGATGTCGCGATCATGGTGATGGGCCTGACGCCCCGGCTCGAGGGAGAAGAAATGCCCGTGAAGGTGAAGGGGTTCAAAGCCGGAGACCGGGAGGATATTGTACTTCCCGAGACACAGGGGCGGCTGATCAAGGATATTTACGCGACCGGTGTGCCGGTCGTTTTGGTGCTCATGAACGGCAGCGCTATCGCGATTAACTGGGCCGACGCCCATATCCCTGCAATCGTTAATTTATGGTATCCGGGACAGGCAGGAGGCGACGCGCTGGCCGATGTCCTGTTCGGAGATTACAATCCCGGTGGCAGGCTTCCCGTCACATTCTATAAATCAATCGATCAGCTGCCACCATTCGAGCAGTATCAGATGACGACGCAGACATATCGCTACTTTGATGGAGAACCGCTTTATCCGTTCGGATACGGCCTCAGTTACACGAAGTTCGAATATTCGAATCTGGAAATGCCGGATACGGTTCAGGTCGGAGAAGAAATTGACATATTGGTCGACGTGAAGAATGCCGGGGAAGTGAAGGGCGCAGAGATCGTCCAGTTGTACGTTTCAGATGAAACAGCAAGCGTGCCTGTCCCTCTCAGGAAACTGGTGGATTTTCAGAGGATATTCCTCCAGCCGGAAGAGAGTCAGACTGTTAAATTCACGATCACACCGGCAGACCTGTCCCTTATTGACGAGAATAACATGCGAGCTGTTGAGCCGGGTGCTTTTCTTGTAACCATCGGGGGTATTCAGCCCGGTTCCAAAGAGAATATCCAGGGTCTCACCACTCAAGTGCTGGAAACCCGTCTGAATGTGAAAGGTGACGTGCACATTCTGGATGATTGATGAAATGAAAGGAGCACGTGTGAATCGATTATTTGCAGGCCTGGATGTATCCACGCAAAGCTGCAAGCTCGTGGTGATCGATCAGGATGAGAAAAATATCGAGTTCGTGACGTCAGTGAACTATGATGAAGACCTGCCCGCCTACAAGACGAGAAACGGCGTGATCCAGGGACTCCAGGAGGGCGTGTCCGAATCGGATCCGCAAATGTGGATCGATGCAGTGAACATCGTCTTTCGCGCGCTGGCGGACTCGGACGTGCGTCAATGCGACATCAAGTGCATCGCCGTCTCCGGACAGCAGCATGGCCTTGTCTCGCTCGATGATCAGGGACTTCTGACGCGTACCAGAAGCAAGCTTTGGAACGATTTCTCCACACTGGAGGAGTGTAAACTCCTGACAGATGCCCTTGGCGGTCAGGGCGCCATGATCGACGAGGTAGGCAACAGCCAGCGTACCGGCTATACCGCCGCAAAGATCCATCACATGCGGCGGCATGAACCTGAAGCCTATGAAAAGACAGCACTCTTTTTTCTGGTGCATAACTACATTAACTGGTATCTCACCGGCGGAGTGTCTGTCATGGAGCCAGGGGACACATCCGGCATGGCGCTATGGAATCCAGTGACAGGAGCATGGTCCCGGAAAGTGATCGATGCCATCGATCCGGGGCTGATGAAGCGACTTCCTTCTGTCACGCCATCAGATAAGTCCATAGGACATATCTCCGGGGCAATCGCGAAAGAGTTCGGCTTCAGCGAATCCTGCGTTATCGATGCCGGCAGCGGAGATAATATGTACGGCGCTGTGGGTACGGGAAACGTCGTACCCGGTATCGTCACCATAAGCCTGGGAACGAGCGGAACCGCGTATTCGTTCATGGAACAGCCGTACATCGATCCGAAGGGTGAAATCGCATCCTTTTGCGACAGCACCGGGCATTACCTCCCGCTATTGTGCGTTTCCAATCTTGCCAATGGGTACAATCAGCTCTTGAAGCAGTATGATCTCTCGCACGAGGCGTTCAATCAGGTGATCCATAGCACACCGGCAGGTAACCATGGAAGGATGATCATTCCATGGTACGAAGGGGAAAGGACGCCCGATGTCGCGCAGGCGGCGCCTCTCTACTTTGGATTTAGATTGGATGAATTCACCCGGGAAAATCTCTGCCGTGGTGTCCTGGAAGGACATGTCTTGAATCTGTACGATGGCTTTCAACGCATGCCACTGAATGTCAGAGAGATACGCTTGACAGGAGGTCTGTCGAATTCGGATGCGTGGTGCCAGTGCATTGCCGATATATTTGAAGCGGAGACGATCCCTGTCGAAGGGGAGGGAGCTGCTCTGGGCGCTGCTCTGCATGCGGCATGGGTCTGGTTGAACGAAAATGGTGATCCGAGCGATATTGAGGAGGTTGTCGAACCCTTTATTACGTTGAATGAAAAGCGCAGAAAGATCCCGTCAGCATCGAATCTGGCAGTCTACAGAAAACAAAAGGAGCTGTTCAATGCACTGAGTGCGAGGGTGAGGGGATTGGCTGCTGCGGATCCATTTGAACTCAGGGCAAAACTTGGGTGATTACGCCGGTTATTAATCCACCTTCTGTGGACGAACGCCCTCAGCGCTGATCCCTTTGATATAAAATTTCGGATCATTCATGAAGCTGAGAAAAATGACGATAAAGGCGATGGATGCCTCGATCATGAGAGATTTATCTTTGTAAAGTTCTTCCAGCTTTTTTCGACGAACCGCTTTGATTGGATGATCGAAACGTTCGATGAACAATCCGTCCAGAGCCTTGGCCTCGTCCGGAGCCGTAACAGCGCTTACGCCGCCTTTCTGCGCGTATTCCATGGCGTCGATCAGCAACTCCCTGAAATGATCAACCGCTGTAGATGGCATGTGATAACCGAATATATGCAGCACGTTGCGCTGTGCCTCTTTCATACTTGCCCTGGCCAGATAGTTGAAGATTTTACTGGCGGGCTTATCCCCGTGTATTGCATCTCTCTGTCGTATGAGCGACATTAGTACGGTATTCTTGAACAGCTGATAGAGCCGCTGCGCACCGTTTATCACGGTGGTCGGCGGGTGTGGGATCTCCGGTTTGTATCCACGGTAGGAGTTCGTGAATAATACCTGAAAAATCGTTTCGAAGAAATCCGTGGTTTCCAGTATATCCTCGAGATCGATGCGCATATCGAGCGTATTATCGAGCCGGTCAGCCAGTTTGACGCGGATGACCTCCGGAGAGTCCTTCGCCTGTTGGAGCAGACGTCCAATGTACTGGTAGTAACTTTCGGTATCGCCCTTCGTCAGCCATTCGAGCCGGTGAAGAAATAACTTCTGATCCACATGATTTGTATTCTTCAGGAATGTGTCAAATTCACTCTCCCGGATCCATCTTTTCAGCGGAATTCTTTTCGGTTTGATATCTTCAAAGTTGTCATGGAGCAGTTCAGTCATGATGTCGATCAGTGTGAGATCTGTGGAGACATTTGCAAGCAGAGCAGTTGCGCGGAGCGGGTGGAGGATGGCAAGTGAGCCGAGGCGTCTCTTCCTCTGGCCGTATACATTACCGAGATAGTCGACAGTCTTTATCAGTACCTCCCGTTCATCTTCCGGGAGCCTTCGCCTGCCGAGGATGATTGTGAGAATATTATCCCAGCGCACCTGCCGTGAGCTCAATTGATAATTAAGCACCGCAGAAAGACGTAAAAATTCTGTCAATTCATAAAATTGCATGTGATACCCGGCAGTATGTCATATGCGTTAAATGCTATTTTAAGCTATTGTAGTTAAAATATTTTTAAATGTCAAGTTATTTTATGCTTTAGCGAAAAAAAATATTTAAACTTATTAAATCACAGACGACTGAGATGCGCGTTTATGTCGATAAGCTCGTAGTTTTGGGCTGTGCTATGCTCTGTTTTGAATTTATATAATGTAAAATGATTTTCCAGTGAGAGAGTATTAAACTATTAATACCGCTCCAGCGTGATTCTGAATATCTCATAAATGTCGTCACCCCATAGACAGAACAGAATCTGGCGTAGTGTCGATTCCTCATTTTTAATATAATCAGAACTGGCTCTCAACATCAGATCAGCACATCTATCTGCAGGAAAGCCAAATATGCCTGTGCTGATCGCCGGGAAGGCGATGCTCTGAAGCCCGTGCTTGTCCGCTAAAAGGAGACTGTTGCGGGTCGCATTCTTGAGTTTATCATCCTCATCCCCTTCGCCCATACGCGGACCAACCGCGTGGATGACGAATTTCGCCTTCAGATTCCCTGCCGTGGTGATCTCGGCTCCACCGACAAATGTGCCGCCGATTGCGTCGCACTCTTTCTGAATTTCAGGACCGCCCTTTTTCCTGATTGCTCCGGCCACGCCGCCTCCCAAAATCAGCTGCGCGTTGGCGGCGTTCACGATGGCATCGACGGACATTTCCGTGATATCCCCCTTGATAAGCTGAATTTCTGTATGCTTGATCTTTTTTATCATCTGATCCCCTTTTTTTGATGAAAGTGACCTGAATCACTTTCTGCCGGCGGTATTTTTTGTACTTTTACAGTGCCATAGAATCCCGCATATTCTTTTCTTCCTGACAGCTTGCCCGCTGTTGGGCAAGGGGGGAGGAAGGAAAGAATTTAAACGGAAAAAGACACATTGACATATATTTCTCCCTCCTTCCGTTACTTTGCAGGCAGTCGGAGTTTCCCGGTTCAGGAGACGCCGGCTTGAAAGTAATCACAGGATGAACAAGATGGTACAGGAGTATTGCGGAACAGCCTGAATATCTTGTTCATCCTGTTTTTTTATTCATTCGGATATGCAAAACCCCACTGATTTCTCAACGCATCCATGGTTCTCATGATTTCCAATGTTTCGTCCAGAGGCATGATCGCGCTCTCGAGTTGTCCCGATCGCATGCAATTCATGACTTCGGCCGCTTCGTAATTATATCCGTTCCCCTCGAGGCCGCTATCAAGATGTTGATCCTCTTCATCCGTCAATTGTATCGTCATTCCTGTGGGACGATAGATGGGGGCATGCAAACGAATGCGTCCCTTTGTTCCGATGAGGATCACCTCTTTAGGTGTATGTACCTGGGTCGAGGCGTATAAGGTTGCAATCTCTCCTCCGGAATAGCCGAGGATGATCGTCTCCTGTTCGTCTACACCGGTACTGCCAAGTATTGCCATGCTCTTGATTTTTTCCGGAGCTCCGAATATCATATATGCCATGGCGAGCGGGTATATCCCGATGTCCAGAAGCGCTCCGCCACCGAGCGCGGGATCGAATATCCGGCTTTTCGGATCGAAATCGAATTTGAAACCAAGATCCGCCGTCATCATACGTACATCACCAATGAGTCCGTCTTGCAGCATCTTGCGCAATTTCACGACAAGAGGCTGAAAACGCGTCCACATAGCCTCCATGAGGAAAAGCCGTTTTTCCCTTGCAAGCGAAATGACCTCCGCTGCTTCTGCCGCATTGATGGTAAATGCCTTTTCGCACAATACCGCTTTCCCATGTGTGAGGCAGAGGATCGCATTGTCTCTGTGGAACATATGCGGCGTCGCAATATAGATGACGTCTATATCCGGGTCCGTTGCCAGTGCTTCATAGCTGTCATGGCGATTGGGAATGTCGTATTTATCGCCAAATTTCTGAGCGGTTTCCATCCGCCTCGATCCGACAGCGGTCAGTTTCGCATCCGGTGTAAAGGATAGTCCTTCGGAAAACGCATGAGCAATGGCACCTGTTCCAAGTATTCCCCATCTGATCGAATCCATTATTTATCTGTCCCTTTGTTTTTATTCCGATTTGCGATGAACAAGCATACTGCCAGACCTCCGTAAAGTATAACGCAGCCGAAGATAAACATAATCCATGCTGATAAAGGCATTTTATATCCTTTCAAATATATATTCCACTTTATGCTGAACTGATCCTTCAAGAGAATCAGTCTAACTATTTTTTCTCAGGTTTTCGCCAGAGAAAGTATCCCAGAACGGCGAACAGCAAGAGCGTCCCCCAGCCAGCTGCTGTAGTCGCCCATCGCGGATAGCCCTCGTATGTACTGCTGACCTCGTTGTAGAGGTTGACGATTAAAATAATGAGCAGTACGAGCGGTGTGAGATAGCGAAGTGCGATCACCCACCAGTTCCCCAGATGTACTTCAGAAATACCGTTCAGGTATTTCCGGAATTCCTGAACATTGTAGATATATCCGACGATGATGCATTGAACGAGTCCCACCACCACGAGTCCGAAATCGCAGATCCATTTGTCCACGATATCGAACCAGTAATATCCTGACCGTGTCGTGAATATCAGTGACAGGAAAAATGCAATGATAACGAAATAGCGCGCGAGTTTTTCATGTGAGATCTTCCATTTGTCGTAGAAGCCTGTGGTGAATGCTTCCTGCAGCGCGAAAGCCGAATCAATTCCCAGAAAGAGCAGTGTGATGAAAAAGATGAGCGCGAAGAGCACGTTGAGCGCCGGCAATTTAATGATCGCGGTGGGATAGGCGACAAAGGCGAGCCCGGTACCGCTGGCAGTGACCTCCGGTACTGGCAGCCCCTGAACCTGTGCCAGATATCCGAGCATAGAGAATACGGCAAATCCGGCGAAAAAGCTCGTGCCGCAGTTAGCCAGGCCTGTGATCAACGCGCTGTTTGTTATCTCCGACTTTTTACTGAGAAATGAACCATACCCGATCATCACACCGGACGCAAGGCTGAGGGAAAAGAAAATCTGACCATAGGCACGCAGCCAGATGACCGGATCTGCCAGCTTGGCGAAATCCGGTGTGAGATAGTAGCGAATCCCGTCCATTGCACCGGGAAGAGTCAGGCCGCGAATCAACAACACGGCCATCAATATGATCGGCAATGGTACTGTGACCATCACCACCTTGCTTACATTACGTACGCCCTTCCTCAGAATAAGATATATCGCTCCCCATGTGAGCGCCATGCCAACCACGAGATACCAGATGGGGAATCCGATGTCACCGGGACCTGCAGATCGTTGCAGCACCTCGTTGAAAAAATAACCCTCTGCATTATTTCCCCAACTCAGATTGAAACTCTTCCAGAGATAGACCCATGACCAGGAAAGTATGGTGGAGTAGTAGATGACGATGCCGGCGCTTAATCCGGCTGCCCACCAGCCGAACCATTGGTAGTTTTTTTTAATAGATCCAAACGCACCGGGTGCCGCCCTTCTCAGACGCTGCCCCAAACCCATTTCCAGAATGAGCATGGGAATGCCCGCAGTGAATAG
>JAZBPW010000134.1:0-25080 GCA_036351795.1 Candidatus Zhuqueibacterota bacterium
AACAGCAATTTCGCGTCCTGTCATGTAAATGGAATGTATCTATTGATCAGTAAACTGATCCAAACCTTTCTAGATAGCGACCCAAACTTTCTCCGGTTTTTTATTTCTGTATATTTTTAATGCTTTTCGATACCCAATTTCGCTTAATGGAACGTGATATTATAATGTTTGATCTATGGTCACTATTCAAATATATTCCTGATAAAGGACTACAAGATGCGATGTGATACAATCTCGGTTGATGTTACTTTATCCAAAAGCCTCCAGTATATCGGATGTAATCCCCAAAACAGGTAAGCGCTTAGCGCAAACATGACTCCTTTCGATCCGGGCAGTTCCGATAAAATAACTTGTTCTCGATTCGAATCCGCAACAACAAATCCTTTTCCCCAAAATGTCCATTTTCCAAGTTCCTGATATCCCACACTGATTTCTTTTGCGAATAAAGTACCGAATATGGATAAACAGACAAAAGAGAAGATTAATGCGATCCGTTTTCTTTTCATAGTGTTTTCTTCTTTCCTTTATTGATGATATTCAATTTCTAATATTCCAGCAATTTTTACATTTTTGTCTTTTGTTTGAAAATCAACATATAAACTTGAAGTGATGAAGTGGCGCGTAAATCTTCATCATATCCAATAGTATAAATATTACGAACTAATTTTTTATTTGACGACATGGCAAAACATTCCTACGAATGTGAGTGGTTTGTTGCTTTTATCGCTTCTAACGTTCTGCGCCAGTTGACAGCTGATTTGAAAGAATAATTTCCACAAGCTTCCAGAGATGAACTTTGAAGAAAAACTCAAAAAGACGCTGCGGTCAGCCGCTCAGCGAGTCTGGTGCCTTATTTAATAATTCACTTATCAAAATTGGCTTATTTGTTTTCCAATTCAAACAAGATGTGATCTTTAATAAACTCACTCTTGCACCGATCAATGATGAACCCTGCATTTTGAATCATTTCCTTTAAGTCAGTTTCACAATGTTTAAGTGCAATGACATCAGACTCGTCTCCGTAATCAATTGCTCCAGTGCCCTCCCACGCAGCAATAACTAGCTGTCCCTGAGATTGAAGGACACGGTTCCATTCGTTTAGAGCTTTCACCAGGACTTCATTATCTAAATGATGAATTGCAAAAAAGTTGACCAATGCGGCTGCGTTTTCAGAGTCTTGTGATTTAAGATTTGACATTTCTCCAATGATAAGTTGAGCTGTATTCTCAAGTCGATTTCTTGATACTGCAATCATCTTCGGAGATAAATCTATTCCTATCAGCTCGCGTTTTGAATCATAATACATTTTTAATCGTTTGAAATGTGCCTGATCGCAAATTCGCAAATATCGTCCATCGCCTGTTTCGCTTCTGGAAATAATGGTGACATCATTGGAAACGCATGAACCATATTTTTCCATTGACTTAATGTAACTTCAACGCCATCTTCCTCTGCCTTTTTTGCCACATGAATACAATCGTCCAAATGAATTTCGTGGGTGCCCACGCATACAAGCATAGGGGGAAGCCCTTCGTAATTGCCCATCTGAGGCGATAATAAGGGCAGTGTCGGGTCATTATCAGCGATATAATGTTTCATCCAAAAATCCCATGTACCTGTAGGTGCAATATCATTTTTTGCATTATAGGTAAACGAATCTGCTCTGCATCTTAAATCAGTTACAGGGGATATGGAGAATGCCGCTTTGGGAAACCCGATATTTCTTTCTTTCAATGCCAATAAAAGGGATAACGTCAATGTCCCTCCGGCAGATTCACCGCCAACGATGATATCATTGTTTTCATAATCCTGGTCCAATAGCCAGGTATATGTATCCACACAATCCTCAAGGCCGGCTGGGAAAGGATGTTCTGGTGCGAGCCGGTAATCAAATACTAAAGATTTCATTTGAGTACCCCTGGCGAATTTAGCTACATGCATCCGATGTGAATCGCAGGAACCGGAAATAAAACCACCGCCATGAATGTATAATAAAACCTTGCCTTCTTTTGGATTTTCAGGAATAATCCACTCCGCATTTATATCATTTATTTTGAATCTTTCAACTTTGACATCTTCCGGCATCTTCATTCTGGCAGAAGCTTTTTTAACCCCTTCCCTGAATTTAGTAACAGAAAATTTTTCGTCTATAACATCAGGGCGTAATTTAAATTCAAACAAATGTCTGTTTTTTATTAGCCAGATGATTACTTTACTTCTGATACTTTGCATTTGATAAGTCCTGTTTTCTCTATACCATATATCACAAGATCATCAACCGATTTAGCCGCATCCAAGGAAACAGCACCAACTAATTGAACTTGAAAATCCCCCGAATTATTCCTGAACGAATCGGCGGCTAAAAATGGCTGCATGTTAATGTTATGCATTTTTGCGACCACGCACAATCATTACGGAAGCAATTGTCCACAATAGGATTGCCCTGGCCAGAATAAAAATTACAAGGTTTGCCCCATTATTTACTGGGTCTAAAACCATCAAAGTTGCGACAAGACTTGCATGCATGACTATTGTTACAAATAAACTTTCAGTATTTTTGTATATCCAAACCATAAGAATTCTGTAGGGAGGAAGCCATGATAAAAGTCTGGCAAGCAACAAGATTAATGGCAGTGATGTCGTAAAACTGTTTGCTTCCCAAAATAGAGGAAAGTGCCAAGCTCCCCAGATGATTCCAACGATTGCTCCAGTTCCGAGTATGCTGTGATTTTTAAAAAGACGTGGAACGGCAAATCCTGTCCAACCAAGTTCTTCAAAAATGCCAACGATAAGTCCTGCAAATATTGCAGAAATTAAAAGGCCGATTTTATCGGAGGACATTAAAATATTTGGTTGAAATTCTGAGGTAAAAAGAGAAAGGAAACCGACAGTGACAGCTGTCGATAGAGGCGCAATTAAAAGTGCTGTGGCATACCATCGTAAACTAACTCGCCATTTGAACAGATGTGAAAATAAACTTTGAAATCCAGAACGCCCCGACAAAGCTGTTACAATTATTGATGCAAGCGTTGGCCCAAGAAGTATGGCTATTCCCATTATCATCGCTTGATCTTCGTTGATTGGAAATCCGCTGGGACCGGCTAAAATATAAATAGCTCCCCACGAAATTACAAAAACAAGGGTGAAGAAGAGTAAAAGTCGATTTTTATTCTTGATCGAAAAATCAGTTTTAGAAGACATATAATTGATTCACCTATTATTCTTATTTTTCGATATTTTTTTCAAACATAAAAATGATGATATATTGTAAGCAAATGCTACCACTATCAATATGATATCTCTATATCTTCTATTCTTCTTAAACGGAAAATTAGCAGCATCATATGCGACTTTTTTTATGAAAAAAATTTGTGCAGGAATAATTATTGTTATGATCAATATGAATTGATCCAATTCAAGCGGGATGCGTGTCTGTCCGATGGAATCGCATAATGCATCCCACCATCACATAATATAGTCGAATTATTCTGAAAAGCAAGATTTTTTTGCGATCAAATATTGTTACGCTTTCGTAAAAATACCTTGACAATACATCAAACATTCATTATTTTATAACACTTCCATTTCGATCATTCTTTAAGTGATATCATGCCATGGAACTGAACCTAAAAAATTTCCGGGAATCCTGGATCAGGCTCGAAAAGGCCAAAGGCGTGGAATTCCAGAACCTCCTCAGGGAATTCTACCTCTTCCTCTCGCACGAACTGAAATTCACCCTGCGACAGATCCGCTTCCATTCCAAATTCGCGGTCGGGTTTTACGACATGAGCGAACTGCGCATCGAGGTCAGCGAGGAGACGCCCATCTTCTTCCTTCAGCACACCTTTCTCAATGAGAGTGAAATAGACGATATCATTTACAACATCAAGGGATCGTTGTATAAACGCAATCTGCAGGAAAACATCTCATTTCTCTGCATCACCGGCAATGAAAAATATATTCTCGAAAAAGTCAGAGATTCCTATCTCGATCTCATCGTGCTTAACAGACAAAAGATATCCAATATTCTCACCTCCGATAACAGAATACGAACGTTTGTGGATACAATCGGCGAACAATCCGGCATCTCAATCATCTCACCCTATAGCTCCACCAGGATACCCATCGGCGCAATGTTTTACGGCAGGAAAAAAGAGATCAAAAAAATCATACGCAGCAAATTCGAAACGAACTTTGCCATCATCGGCTCCCGTCGTATCGGCAAAACATCGCTGATGTTGAACGTGAAAAAATATCTGGACAACGATGATTTTTATGAGACCAAATTCTACGACTGTTACCGCATCAACAACAGTTATGATTTCGTACAGCTCATCGCATCCGATCTGGATATCAGATCAGCGCAACGAACTCGCGTTTCGACTTTCTACGATTTCATGAAAAGAATGAAGGCAAAGTACAGAAAAAAATTCATTCTTTTCATCGATGAGTTCGACCAGCTTCTCGAATACGACAAGACGCTGGATGGAGAGCTTTCGAAGATCTTTCACGCGCTGGCGCTGGAAGATATTTGCAAGATCGTCATCGCCGGTTATAGAATCTTGAACGATTATATTAACAATATCAATTCGCCATTCTATAAATATTTCGAAGTCGCCTACATCAAGGAACTCGATCATGACGACGCAAGGCAGTTGATACTTGAACCCTTCGACGATCTGGGGATCAGGATCCACGACAAGAATTCCTTTTCAGAAAGGATCATGCATCTCACCGCAAACCACCCCCATTTCATCCAGTTCTTTTGCAGCAAGCTCGTCGAATTGCTGAATGAAAAATCGGATAAAGAGCTCAACATGAAAGATATTGATCGCGTCGAGAATATGAATGAGTACAATGATTTTATACTCGATACATTTTTAGTCAACGCCGATGAATTTCAACAATTGATCGTTTACGAGATGCTGGAACGGAAGAGTTTCAACGAAAAGACAATCCTGGAATACCTGAAAAAAGATTTCAATCTCAATTTCTCTCTGAATTCCGTGCAACGGGATTGCCGCTCACTTATTCTCGCAAATATACTGACAAAAGAGAAGGGTGAATATCGATTGTCTTATCCGGCGCTCAGTTACATTTTAAAAAATAATTACGATCTGGACTTTTCAAAGAACCGACTTGTACAGGAAATTTCATCCAGGGAGAAATTCAATGCAAGATAGGAAACGAGATGACATCGTTCAGGAGATGATCAAGGGTCTCAGAAGGGGAAACTATTTTTCCGTGCTCGGTCCCCGTTACAGTGGTAAGACAACGGTTTTACACAAACTCGCCGAAACCGTTCAGCAGGATCCGTTCATAAAATGCTTCTTCTGGGAAGCGAATGAAAAAAAGAGCACATCAAAAACCAAAAACCTGTACAATGAATTGAAAAAACTGATCCGCAGCCGTCTGCTCGAAGAGTATAATCGCAATCAGGCATTCAATGCCCTGAATCCGAAATTTAAAGATGATGTCATCAAGCTGACCAGAAAAAGGGTATCCTCATGCGAAGAACTACAGGATCTGTTGTACAAGATTCTGGACAACAATGATTTCCGCATGGTTCTCGTCCTGAACCGTCTTCAACATTTGCCAAAGCATGTCACGAGATCGCTACTGACTTGCCTGAGAGAGATATACAACAAGCGCGAGGAAAAGACGCATTTCAAGAGACTGAATGTGATCATCTCTGGCAGCAGTAATTTGCTGGAATTCACCAAAGGTGAAAAATCTCCATTCAATATCTCGCATCCGATTTCACTGCCTCATTTAACGAAGGAGGAGGCAGAAACACGACTGCTGACGTATACCGAACACAATGTTTTCTGCCCCAGAGAATCCAGGGATTATCTGCTTCATGAATTCAATAATCATCCGTACTTCATCAACAAGATCACGTCGCAACTCTTATATGTGGCGCATCGACAGGGCATTCAAACCATATCACCTGAATTCTGCAAGAAATTTCTGGGCGATTTCATCGCGAAAAACATTACAGAGAGCAACGACCGATATATCAAGGAAATGACCTTCCGGTTACGAGATGATCTCGATATTTTCGAAACCATTCTGACTATGCTGGACAAAGAGGAGGCAAAAGGGAAAAAACCTGAGAAGGGCGCCAGCAAGTACTATTTGAGCGGCGCCATGATTTTCAGCGACGGCAAGCTGAATTTCACCAATAATCTTGTTAGACGATATCTTTCTCAATACCTGAACGATCTGACCAAGGGTGACATATACATCAGTTTCAGCGAGTGGGACAAAGCCATCGCGCATTATCAGAAATTCAAGAAGAGGCCGGCGAAAGACTTTGACATTTTCAGTGCGAATCGCCTCGACACCGCTCTCAATTCGGTGATCGCGTTGATCAATAAATGCCTCGAGAACGACAAAATATGGACTTATTTCGCAGATACGCTCTACTATATTTTTCATCTCAATTTCGTCGAAATTTTTGAAAAAACATCCAAAACGCAATGTAATCGAATCTTCCATAGAAACGGATCGCATACAGACTCCATATCCTTCCACGATGATGATGAAAGCCTGATCCAGTACGCGTGCGAAAGCCAGCACTATGTTCTCAGCGATGGAAATGAAGAAGCCGCGTTTCCAATACAGAGCTGGGATGAACAGAAGCAATGGATTGTACTGGCAGGGATACCGGACTTGAAGGCTGTAAATGAAGATGAACGTGCAGAAAAACTCACCGCTCTCTGCAAGATTATTGAGCGCTTTCTCAGGATAACAATATCGGCCATCGACCGGATCAAGGCAAATTTCGATGTGTTTGACATGCTTGGAGAAGAAGTAAGCATTGTGGATCGCGATTTCAACATCATCTATATGAACAAGATACGCAGGGAACGGTTTGGCAAGAACTTTCGCCTGGAGAAGGGGGTCAAATGTTATAAAAAACTCGCTGGTTATCAACATTCGCCTGAAGATGATTCCTCAGAAAGCAAGAAATGCCGGAACTGTCCAGCTCTTGGGGCATTTCAGGAATCAGAGCAAACCAAAAAGATGGCAAGAACAAAAACGGATGATGCCTGTCTCGAAAAGATCGGCGATAAGGAATCCTACCTGTTGCAAACCTCTCTGACACTGCGCGATGAATACGGGAAATTCACCAGGGCGCTCAATGTATCTCATGATATTACAAAAATCCAAAAAGTACGTGATCTGGTCGATGAGGTTTTCCATCTGCAACAGGAGGGTGATCTTGCCAATCTTTTCATGAAAATTTTAGAACGTCTGCAATCGATGGGGTATGAACGCATTCGATTTTACGAATACTACAAGGAATCCGAACAAAAAGAATTGCTCATACTGAAATATCATTTGGGGATGGATCGTCCCGAACGTCTGAATGGTTTTATTCATAACATCAGCCGGCTCGGGTTTCTTCAGAATACTTTTAAAACGCGCGAAACCGTACTTCATACGATTGACAAAGAGAAATTTGGCAAAGACTCCTGGGAATGGATCGATACCCTCGAGCTCGATAAAGTCAAGGTTTTGTTCATTCCAATATACGACAATGGTCGTCCGTACGGTTTGCTGGGAGTCGACAATAAAAATTCAGACAGAGATCTCAACGAAGAAGACAAGAGACTCATCAGCAGCCTGACGCGCTATATTGTCGCGTCGATTCAGAACCTCTCTCTGGCGAAGAGACAGAAAGTGCTCTATGAAATCACGAGCGAACTGCATAACTACGCGACAGTGAAGAGCCTGCTGCCGAAAATTGCAGAGGCGATAGTCAAAAATTGTGAGGTCCGCAAATGCTCTGTATTCCTTTACAACAAATACAAAAACCAGCTGGTTCGCTGGGTGACTAAAGTGAAACGCGGCAATGTCATAAAGGAGTTGGCGCTTGAAGAATCCTACGCTCCCGGGGAATCCATCACCGGCAAGATCTACGAGGAAAAAAAATCCAGGATTATTCACAACCTGCATCAATACCCGGGTGACCTGAGGGAAGATTATATCAGACAAACTGAAGTGCTGTTGAAGGAAGAATTAAAAAACTGTCTTTTCGTACCCATTGTATCCGAAAACGAGATCAAGGGGATTATTCGAATTTGCAATCGACTTGACGAAAACGGCGAAGTGTCCAGCATCGGCTTCAAAGAGGATGAAGTGATCCTGCTCGAGCACATCGGAAAGCAGCTGGGCCTGGCGATTAGCAAGATCCAGACATCGCACAATATCCTGTGGCAAACGAGTGTCATCTCCAGTACATTACGTACTATCCAATCCGTCGAAAGAAAATTCCTGCAGCAATTCAAGGTGGAGAGATACTCCGAAGCACTGATCAACGATCTTTTCGATAAAGTCTACTTTATCATATTAACCGGTCTTACCATTAAAAGTCCCTTTGGTTACAACCGTGCGATACTCTTCAGACTCGAAAACGACCACCTTCTGAGCAAACGCGCGATCGGTCCGGCCGACCAGCAATCGGCGGATGTAACTTATAATAAAGATATCTGGATCGATCTGATGGAAGAAGAGAAAAAATCACCCTACGATAAAATCATGGAAAAAGTGAGCGCCAACTACGACAGATACAGAAACTTTTTCAAACCAACTACTCCTGAGGACAGGGATATTTTTCTCAGCAGCGAATTCGATGCTCTTGTTAAAAGCATTGACATCAAAGACGATGATGAAATATACGAGATTTTTCACGCGACGAAAGAGGACAGAAATTTCATCTATGTCCAGAACGATCTTGAGTACCGGCGGCATGCCAGTCCACTTCTGTCGAAGATCAAGGCTTATAACTGGATGATCCTTCCCCTGATCATCGAAGACAGGACACAGGGTCTCATCTTCGTTGATAATAAATACAATAAACGGCCGATCAGTGAGGATGATATAGACGCGCTCAAACAGTTCCTGGACCGGATCAGCATCACGCTCAGCAAGCTCGAGGCATTGAAGGCTCAGATCAAACAGTCACGTATCCAGTATTCGCAATTCAAGATCGTAAAGGTCTTGACTCAGCAGCAGTCAATGACCAGAAACGTAAACGTGATTCAGACCGAATTGAAAAAGGTGCTGCCGCATGTCACCAATATCTGCCTGCTGCAAAAAAAGAACAGTACTTATAAACGGATCTCCAATTGTCCGAATAAACATGATAAAAAGAGTTGCAAGGATTGTGAAAGAGCGGATCGAACCTGCCTGAACGAACGACAGGAATATTACTGTCGCGATAAAAGCTCGGATCCCTATTTCAAAGACAGCCCTGGCGATTTTCGGTCCCGTTATCTTGTTAAATTGAAATATGACGAAGAAGAGCTTGGCATACTCGATATCGACAGCGAGCTGCCTGATGCCTTTTCTCAGAATGACCTGCAGATCATTCAAAACGTGACGCACCAATTGTCGGTGGAGATGATAAAAGCAAAGGTTTCCAAAGAGAAGGATGCCTTGTATAGAGATCGGGAGCAGATGATCAGAGACAAGGAACAGAGTTTCAGCGAAATTGCACACGACATGAAAACACCGCTGGTCGGTGTGAAAAACCTGTCGTTGAACGTCATTGAAATGGATTTGGACGAGGAGGACTTGAATGAGAATCTGATCCTGATCGCGAATGAGGCCAAACGCGTGCTTAAATTCACTAATCAGATCCTGGATCTGGCAAAGCTGGAATACAAAAAGCAGGACTTCTCTTTTACTACCAATTCTATGAACGATATTGTAGGTGACGCTATTGAGGACAACGGGATTTACGCCAAAACTAAAAGTACTAAAATAATTGGCAGAAAAACAACAAAAACTATCTATGCCGAAGTAGACAAGGAGAGTCTGACAAAAGCGGTGGCACAGATCATTGAAAATGCCATAAAATATTCTGACGAAAATTCCAGAGTACTCGTCAAGCTGACTGAAAGCAGAAAATATGCAAAAATTGAAGTCAGAGACAACGGCATCGGCATCCCGAGGTCGGAAGTCAAGAAAATTTACAAAAAGCATGAGCGCGGCAAAAACGCGCAAAATTTCACCTCTGATGGTATTGGTATTGGCCTGACCATCGTCGACCTGATTGTCAAGGCCCATCAGGGAAAAATAAAGATCAAATCCGAAGCTGGAGAGGGAAGCACGTTTACCATTTACATTCCAAAAGTGAGGAGAAGAGACAATGGCCAAAAAGCTACTGCTTATTGAAGATGACAAAGCCCAGCAGCTATCGTGGAAACAGGTTTTCAAGAACTGGGGACATTACGACGTTGTGCTTGCGAACGATGGAGCAGAGGGACTAATGAAATTGCCCGAAAATCCGGATATCATCATTCTCGATATGAAGATGCCGAAACTGAATGGTCTTGGTTTTCTTAATAAGCTTTTCACCAACAACAAGTATGTCGCTTTCAGGGAGATTCCCATAATTGCCTTGACGGTCTGGAATGATGATCCAACTATTCTGAAAGCAGTGAATGAACATCCCAACGTGACGCTGATTACCAAAGAAGAGGCAAGAAAAAAATTAATCAAAATCATCAGAGAGGAAATCGGTGAATAACCAAGACCCTGAATTTATTTTTTCCAAAGCCAAATTGGCTGAAAAGGAGGAGGATTGGGCGCAGGCTTCAGGTCTGTACGACAAAGCAGCAGATGCCCTGGAGCATGAGGTATATCATCTGACAAATGATATGGACATACCTTCTGCCAGAGCGATTTTCTATTTTCGATCAAAAATCAATTGTCTTTACAATGTCTTCAAGCATTCAATGTCAGAAACGGATGAATTCGATCTGGACATGGCTCTTGATCAGATCGAGATCATTCACGAAGAAAAGGAGAGGTTACTGAAACATTACCCACATCTGCTCTATCGATGTCACTCTATCGAAAGCAGTTTTCTAAAAAAGTTGGAACAATGGCTGGCGTCTAATGGTATGGAGGACGAATCAAATCAGGTTTTCCTTAAAAACCAACAAATGATAACTCATTTTTTGAGAAAGGAATTGAAATATAGATTCAATCAGAAAGAATATATTCAATCCATCAGAGGCCTTTCTAAATTATATTTACGAAAAATATTCTACAGAACATATCTCGGTTATGGAATAAATTTCAAAAATCTGCTGATTTCAGCTCTTGTTATTATTTTGAGCTTCACTTTAATTTATTCACTCACCCAGCCTTTGTATAGCTATCCTGATTCTTCTGAATATCCTCTAAGGCTCTTGGAGGCATTTTTCGCGAGTATACTCACATTTATCAGTTTGGGATACGATCATCTTGCTCCAAAGAGTATTGTGGGACATCTATTGGTATCCATCGAAGGCATACTCGGGTTCATTACGTTCGGAGGGATTATCGCCTATATCTGGCGGCGCATGAACAGATAAAAATCATTTCGTCGAAAACTCGAAAACACCATCCCAGTTGTCCCCGGGCGGCTCTTCGATGAAATCGAGGCAGCGTTTGATATAGATCCGCGCCGGCCCGTCCGACGGAAAATATTTCAGCACCTTTCGGAACTGCCGCAGCGCCTGATACCAGTTTCTCATCTTGAACAGTTCCAGCCCGTAGCTGTAACTGTCGATGATCAGCTCCTTTTCAATAGAAGGTACATTGTACATTCCGCGCAGCTCATAGATCTTCACCGGCTTCTTCTTTCCCTTCACGCGCACCGTATCGAGCTCCCTGACCACCGCCTTTCCCTGAACCTCCTGATACGTGGAGTCGCTGATGATGATGGTGGTCGAGTAGTGCTTGTTCGCGCCCTCCAGCCTGGCGCCCAGGTTCACCTCATCGCCGATCACCGTATAATCGAAGAGCTGCATCGATCCCAGATTGCCGACGATCACCTTGCCCGTGTTGATGCCGATACCGATCTGGAAATACTCCAGCTGCTGGTCCGACCACTTCCGCTGCAAGTGGCGCAACTCGGCGATCATATCCAGCGCCGTGTGGCAGGCGCGTTCCGCGTGGTTGTCGTAGTAGTAAGGCGCGCCGTACAGCGCCATGATCTCATCGCCCACGAATTTATCCAGCGTCCCGTCGTGCCTGAATATGATGTCCACCATGGAGGTCAGATATTCGGTCAGCCTGTTGACCACCGTCTCCGGCTGATACTTTTCGCTGAATGTCGTGAACGCACGGATGTCGGAGAATAGCACGGTCAGGTTTTTCCGTTCCCCGCCAAACTTGGGCAAACGCCCGCTGTTCAACATGGTGTCGACAACACTTCGCGCGACATACTGCTGAAATGTCTTTCTGTAGAAACCCTTTTCCCGCTGTTCGGTCAGCACCTGATGCACCGTATGCACACCGTAACTCATGACAAATGCCGTCACCGGCAGCAGCAACTGCGCCCATACATCGAATGTGGCGAAGAGGAAAAAAGAAAAAATAATCAAAGAGAATAAGCTGGCGATTCCCGCGATCAATCCGATATAGGGTTTCATGAATTTCGTGAATAGCATCGCCAGAACGCTGAGTACAATGACCATAATGAACTCAAACGCTCCGTGCATCGGATGAATGAATTCTTCACTGAGAATGGTCTGAATGGCATTGGCGTGCATCTCCACGCCCGGCATCTTCTGTTTCCTGCCGCCATACTCGAAGAATGGAGTAAATTTGTTGTCCTGAAGCTCCTCTGCGGACGCGCCGATCAGGACGATTTTGTTCCGGAAAGTTCCGGCCTCCCGGTGTATCTCGAAGATATCGGTATCCTCTTCCTCCGGCAGATCGAATGTCGCGTCATCGAGCACATTCGACAGCGAATAGGTCGGAAAGGTTTCGGCAGGACCATAATAGTTGATCAGCATTGAATCAAACGTATATTTCGGAATCCGCCTGCTTCCCAGCGTCACATATTTGCCACCGTTGTATGCAACGCTCTCTTTTGGCACACCCTCCATCAGGCGTATCGTCTCGATCCCCAGGGGGAAGTAGACTTTATCTCCATTCTTCTGAAACAGATTGTAGCGGCGAATGAACCCATCCTCATCGTGCCCCACGTTGGCATACCCCCATGTCGCGCCCGCCTTCAGCAGAGGATCCACGGGTTCGATGATGTATCTGTTCACTGTCTCGTGACTTCCGTACTCAACCGCAATCTTGCCGGCGAAGACCACATTTTTCGCATCTCTCACCGCGTGCGCGAAAAGATAGTCCTGGGGTGTCGGCTCCGCGAATTCGACATCAAAGACAATCAGGCGTGCGCCGGCCTCCGTGAGATTCCGGATCGCCTTCGCGAAATATGTTCTTGGGAATGGCCACTTGTGGCGCAGACTGACGAATGACTGATCGTCGATGGCAACGATAACGATATCCGAATCAGTGACCTGCTGATCGCCCCGCACCCGAAAACGCCAGTCCAGGGATCGCAGTTCCAGCCCCGTTAATGCCCCCGAGAAATAAATAATATAACTGCAAATGATGACTGCAAATGTAATTGTCCCCGCCCGAAACCACTTGTGATTCAGTAGCGCGATCATTGAATCCATTGAATAACTCTCATAAAAATAAAATGCAGACGAAGCCTCCCCCGCCTGCATCATATGTCAATAACCACGTCATTCTGTACTCTGTCTGAATGACGATATCTGATCCGTGCAGCATCAGACTGTATTAAAATTTGATTTCATATCTGGCTCTGTAAATATTATCCATGTAGGAACTCGAGTCCAGCTTCTCCTTAAAATTAATGATATACCCGTCCAGCAGTATGTACTGCCTGGGTGTTATCTTGAAATGGCATCCCACATTGAAGGCGATGCGCTGATAATCGGTATACTTCTCATCCCCATTGACACCCGGTTTCGATCCGATGGCCGAGGTCATGTTCACGCCACTGTTCAGCTTGAGCTTGTTGTTCATCGTCAGATAATCCGCGTTGAAAGAATACTGATTGTATTTGAATGAATACTCGGTGATATCTTCACCCGTTCTGTTCTCATTGGTCGCGAACGTCAGCGTCGTGGTCAACGGGGCGTCGAATCTGGAGCGCAGTGTGAATATGCGAATATCATTTGCGATGTTCGACGATTGCGGCATGAAATCATCCACCCTGTCTGAACCGATGATCCCCAGACTCAGTGTATGATTCGCGTTCAGCAGCTGAATATCATATCCGAGCTGGACGGAGATATCCTGCGTCCTGTTACCGACGGCGTTGAGCGTGTCGAGAGAGTTGTCCCGGTTATGATCCTTGAAATTCAGGCTCACCTTCGGCAGCCCCCTGG
Source organism: Candidatus Zhuqueibacterota bacterium (assembly GCA_036351795.1). GTDB lineage: Bacteria > Zhuqueibacterota > Zhuqueibacteria > Thermofontimicrobiales > Thiofontviventaceae > JAZBPW01. The sequence goes on from JAZBPW010000134.1 coordinate 14,223, forward strand.
CTCTCGGATAGTACGAGAAGCCGACCGTAAAGGTATTCAGCGTCGTGGGTTCGGTGAAATCGTTTTCATCATCCTCGTCATCCAGATTGTCGAGGAAACTGTCATAACCCAATGTGAGGTAAAGCTGATTCTGCATCAGGCGAATCCGGTCATAAATAGAATAGCCCTCGATATTGGTGCGAAGAAACGTATTCCCGAGCGAATTGAACTCGGATCCAATGCTCTTGTACCTCACTCTCAAATCGTTTCTCATGTAGTTGAGTTTCAACTCCGCGTTATATGCGAGTGAGGTGAGGTTACTGGGATCCAGAGGGATCGTACTCGCGTTGAGTATGAGGTAGTCCTCATATTCCGCCGGATCGATGGGCAGGTCGATATCAAAGACGGTATCGATGCCCGCCTTGGTGAGCGGGCCAGATGAGATATCGTTCGTCAGGGCGCTGAATGCCACGGCGGCTCTGAATTCGATGCGGCGATTGTCGAATGCCATATACAGGTCCGGGCCGACCACCAGGTTGTCTTTGGGCGTGATCCCGTTCTGGATTGACTGGACATCGTCCTTCACCTTCAGCAGATTGATACCAAGCTGGAAACTCCGTCCGCTTCCCAGGCTGCTGCGCAGACCGGTTAGCGTCTGTTTGTACGTGCCATAGCGAAAGATGCCGTCAGTGGTCTGCACCGTATCCCCTGATTCCGGATGCGTCCAGATCGTGTCATTTCCGGCGAGCTGAAAGTTATACCGCATGCCATCAATGCCTCTGTAGGTCTCGCCCTGAACAAATTCAAAATTGATGAAGCCGAGTTTCAGATAGGCTTCGATACCTCGAACCCTCTTGCCCCAGAGGATCAGGTCGTTGAATCTCGGATTCGTATCCCCGAATCGCATCCCGATCCAGGACGTACCGGCCTCTATCAGATACCGGTTGCGTGGCTGTGCCTCCTTCTCTTCCCGCGATGTGAGGAAAAATGAGCCGCCATAATGCACGGCCCCGTACTTACCGGAAAAATTGGCCCCGCTGTTGATCGTCGATAGCTTCTCGTTTGTGATCTGCTCACTCTTTGCATCGACATAGACGCGCCCCCTCAAACCGGTACTTCTCTTCTTCACAGCACGTATTTCGGTGGTCGAAGCCACTCGAAACTCCCATGTCAACGGCTCCAAAGGATTACCATCACCATCAGAGGCCGTCAGGCGCACTCTGTGAATGCCGGGGCTGATGGACATGCTTGTATACGAAACGATATATTCCGATACTTCGGTGGATGCAGTCACATCCTTGTCATCCAGGAAAAGCTTGACAGACTTTTCGTCGATTGCACCCTCTTCACTGATAAATGAGACGGCAATCACGAACTCATCCGGAGGTATTTTTTCTCCGGGCTCAGGACTCAGGATCAGCGTCGTGGTTTTCGCGCCTCCTGACGACCGGATCTCCTTTTCCACCGGTTTTTTCTCGATCACCTGCTCAGTCACAGACACATAATGGGGGGAATAGAACGGATTGCTCTCCGGATTCGTCATCACGGACTGATCCGACATCAAAGCGAGCAGGAAATACTCCATCGCAGGAGATTGTACCTCTGCGCCCGGGATGACTCCGACGAACCGGTCGGTCTCTTCATCCATTTCGATATATTGATAATCCTCTGCTCCCTGCACACGGTAGAATATGCGCACATACGTCGCCTGAAGATTCGGATTTTCAAATTTTGCTTCCAGCACAATGTCCTGACCGGAGAACCCCGCGCTCACCGGAAAATGTATTAGCGGTGAACTCTGCGCCAGTAACAATGAAGAATGACAGAATAATAGAAGGAAAAAACAAAGTGCGAATGTCTTGAGCTGATTTTTCATGTCGGTGTTCATTTTCTTGTTATTGTTCTTCATAGTTTAATTTCAGCGACTTGATATCCCCCTCGCTATTTTTGAACTCGATCTCGAGCATCTTCTCCGATCCGTCATCATCCGCCCATCTCTGAACTCGAAACTGTTCTGTATCGACGATAACAGGCGCATTCAGACGATCTGCGACCCCTGTTTCTCCGGCTTCGATCAAAATCTCGCCAAATTTGTTCTTGAATGAGATCAATCCTTCGATGCCGAAAATCACTGTGCTGTCGCTGCTCACCATCCCATAAAACTCTGTGCCCTTAACCGCGGCGATTCCGGAAGGGGTTTCCACATAGAGATCGGTTTTCTGTTTGTTCACTTTCACCCAGAACTGACCCAGGGCAAATTTGACACGTTTTGAAATTGTCGCCTTTTTCCGCTCTCCGCGAATGGCCAGACTGGAATTGTCTCTCACTTTCATGAGACTCTTGTCGTCCGTGAACATGATTGCCGCAAGTCCATCCTCTCCGGTTTTGATGATATCACCGGAATGCAGCCGCGATCCGCGCGTGCCGTTTTCCCATTTCTTCGGATTTGCTCTCCGCACCCTCACACTGCCCTTGGATTTGAGCATGATGGCGATATCCTTGTCATTGTCGCCAATGAGCTCGGAATGAAAAATAGAGATCGCCAGAAGAATGAACAGTACTGTCTTTATATCATATCTCATTGCATTCCCCTCTGTTTATTCGACAACATATCCAGTCACCGAGATCTCTCCGGTTGTGACTTTATCAATGAACGACCTGAATTCATTCATATCGATAAGATCGCCATCTTTGATGATCTCCTCAGTGGGCAGATAATCCTTCAATAGATTCTCATCTGCCAACAGCAGGTCAACCGTATCGTTGCCAAGCAGATATCTCAGGTAGCTCAGGATCTCATTGTAGCTCAATGAAGTCGCTCCGCTGCTCGTCTCGGCAATGCGAAACGCCCAGATCTCGCTTGGGAGTCGGAGCGGTCCGCTCGAGGACTGAACCACTGCCGTCACCTGCCAATAGTACGTCTTTCCTTCCTCGAGAGGGAAAACAGATGCCGGCGGATATTGATAAGACGTCACTGTCAAATTTTCAACAAATAATCGAGGTTCACTATCCATCACCCCTTCCGGTGTCGCATCAAAATCCTGTTTTTCACAAACCCTTAATTCAAATTCAGGCGCATTCGATTCCCAGAGGAAGACAGGGACCGTTGTATAAATTTCCATGATCTCCGATGAGCTTACCAATTCACCGGGAGATATCAGATCGAGCTCAGTTGGATTCTGCACCGTGATCTCGATCGTCTCATTGGAAATCTGACCGGGATTAACCGGGGAGACATCGCGAACAGAGACATGGATCTGATAGGTGCCTGTGGGAAGCTTACTCGTGGCCAGAAAAATATCGATCAATTCCTGCGCATTCTCATCATCGATGTCCCAATCCCTGAATCTGTACTGATCCGAACTCGAATAGAGGTCCTGGTTTGTCAGCGATGTCACGCCGGGAGCGACATTGAAAGGCTCAGTAACACCATAGGCAAATTCCGCAGGTCCAGAGGCATAATCAGCGAAAACAAATCGCAGCGTTACTTCCACCTGCCGTGCCTCCGGATATGTGTTGGTCAGGTTCACCCAGAATATCAGTGGACTTGTTCCAGATTGAGTCAGGTCGAAGTCATTGATGAAAAACACCGTAAGATCGTCATTGTATAAACCGGCTTCGATATCTATGCTGCTGGCCTGCGCATCCGCACTGGTGCAGAACAACAAGACGAACATACATGCAATTGCTATATTTCTCATTTTTGTCCCCTTGTAAATGTACTAATTTGATATTAAGTGCAATATTAATGCCACTTAGACATGTTACCTTTCTATTTTTCCTATATTATAATAATTTAACAGATAAAATATCCTTATTTAATATTTATGAATTAGTTATATCTCATTTTGATTCGAAATCCTACACCGCAGTCATCAATCAACAGTGTCGATAATATGCTTTTTGAACGTGAAAGTGCTTGATTTTTTTACATTTTTTCATTATGATAGATGTAATTCGCGTAATGTAAGGACACATGAATGATTCAAACAGTTATATTCGATCTGGGCGGAGTACTGGTCGAAATAGACTCTCAGAAATTCCTAAACAATGTATCACGTGAGTTCAATGTGCCTCAGGAAACGCTCGCTCATAGTGCGAACGGTCAGGTTCATCAGGAATTTATGAAAGGAAATCTTACAGGTGAACAGTTTCACAGCATCATCTGTCAGAAATATAATCACACAGTCGGTATCGATAAATTCATCAATATCTGGAATACGATCCTGATACGGCAGAGTGAGGCGGTTGCAGGAATCGTGCAGGAGCTGCAATCGCAATGTGCATTGGCGCTGCTGTCCAATATAGATCCGTGGCACTACCGCTATTGCACTGAAAACTACCCGGTGCTCGATTTATTTGAGGATAAATTTCTATCCTACGAGATGCACCTTGTGAAACCTGAACAGGAAATATATCTGCGTGTTGTGGATAAACTCAAGGTTCAGGCGGAAGAGTGCCTTTTCATTGATGATTTGGAAGAAAACATCTCCGCCGCGAAACAGGCGGGATTACATGCGATTCAATTTAGAGATGTGGTTCAACTGAGAAAAGATCTGCGAAAATCAGGGCTTCTTTCGCATTGAAAGAATGCGCCCTGAATCACCCTGTGATTCATCAGGATCGTCTTCATCAGGTGGATTGATCTCCGTATTCTGAGGAGCGACCACCTTCTCGATCCGGACAGGCGTTCCCTGCATTGTAAAATCCGCGCCGCGGATCTGGTCATCATCGAGGATCCAGGTAAGGGTGTTCAGGGGGATATTTAGCAGCAGGAATGTGACTTGCCACCACCCCTTTTTGATATCGGCGGCAATTCGTTCCACTCTCGAAAAGAAAGCCGGCTTATTGTCGATGTAAACGAGCACCACATCATTTTCGACGAAAGGCCTATTCTGATAATGTTCTATAGACATACTCTATACTCATTGGTTAAGAAAACTAAACTTACGAATTGACAGGTTAAGAATCAACAAAAAATTGCAGAGGATGCAAATGACGGCTATGAAAAAAATCGCCATGATCATCGGACTGGTATTTATCATGATGCTTTCGTCCGATCTGCTCTTCTCACAGGATGACTATCAGTTTTTCGAAACAGATGATGAATATCAGCAGGTCGAACGACAGGATGAAGGAGATCGGCCATCGTCGTCCCGAAACACCATGAACGCCACCTGGGACAGTGACCCACGGTTTTATGATACGCACCCGTACAGGTGGCCGAAAGTGACCATATTCAAGAGCGCCAGTGCGGTCATCATCTATGTCTGCATTCTTTTCGGATTTCTCATATTTGTGATCGGCTGGTATGGCGGAGCCAGGCTGAATAAAGCGAAAGTGATAACAACTATGCTTGTCGCTACGGGCATTGGTGTTGTGGGGAGATCATTCATCATCATGATTCAGTTAGCGATATACAATTTTCTGAAAGGAAGATTGGGAGAAATCGCTGCCGGAACCATTGCGGAGTCGGTCATTTATGTGTTCTGGATATTGTTCATCTCCGGGATTTCTGTTTTTCTGTACGAAACCATGATCGTCACGGCAAGAGAGGCGCACCCCATGACATGATCATCACATCTCTTTGTTCAGCTGTGCGAGTTGATCCAGACCCCTTTCAATGGTTCTGTCGTCTGTACAATATGAAAGCCGAAAATAGCCGGGACGTCCAAATCCCTTGCCCGGCACCAGAAGAACCCGCTTCTCCTTGGCCTTCTCGATGAATTCCATTTCATCATCCATTGGAGCCTTTGGAAAGAAGTAAAATGTGCCCTGAGGGCGCTCGACCTCGTAGCCAGATTCAACAAGTGATTTATAGATTCTGTTTCGCTTCCGCTCATAATAGCTGACTTTTACAGTGGCGTACAGCAGTTTCCCTACCGCCATCTGCATCACCGCCGGCGCGTTCACGAATCCCAGTATGCGATTGCAGAATATCAATCCATCGATCACGCGTTTCAATTCCTTCATCTTCGGATTGACAGCAATGTAGCCGATCCTGTCGCCAGGAATACTCAATGACTTGGACCACGAATAACAGAAAAAACTGTTATCATATTTTGACACGATAGAGGGCACTTTCACGCCGTCGAAGACGATATCTCTGTACGGCTCGTCGGAAATCAGGAAAATCTGCGATTTGTATTTCTTCTGCTTGCTTCTCAGCAATGACGCCAGCTTGTTGATAGATTCCTGACTGTATATTTTCCCTGTCGGATTATTGGGTGAATTGATGACAATGGCTTTGGTCTTGGATGTGATCTTCTTCTCCAGGTCCTTAAGATCTAGATCAAAATGAGGATCTGTCTCCGCCACCACCACCTTGCCCTGATGATTCTGCGTATAAAAAACATATTCCGCAAAAAAAGGCGCCAGGATGATGACCTCATCGCCGGGATTCAGAATGGTTTTAAAAATAATGTTCATGCCGCCGGCCACGCCCACTGTCATCAACACATGACTGAATTCTACATCGAGTATCTCCCTGTTGTTCAAATAATTGGCGACCTTTTTCCTCACATCTTCGAATCCTGCATTGCTCATATATCGATGCCGGCCGGAGGATGTATTCACCGAAAGCATGGATAGAACCTCGAAGAACTTGTCCGGCGGCTCCAGAATCGGATTTCCAAGCGTTAGATCGTATACATTCTCGACACCATGTTTCTTTTTTAATTCCTGTCCAATTTCAAACATCCTGCGAATCCATGAACTCCGCTCCATGGCTTCGTTTATATAATTTGATATCATATATCCCGCTCCTATCGAATTGATATCACCCGGTCACTCGTTCTTCCAAAAACCTCAGGAGTGTACATCTCTTCAGTTTTGGTCGCCGGCATATTGTATTCACCAACTGTCAGAGCATCGCAAAGATAAACGAACGTGTGCACGCCGGCCGGCAGGTTGTCGGCGAAAACCAGTACGCGATCGTCCCTTATTTCATAGAAATTGAATCCGCCCCAATAGTCAGAGTTCAGCATGAGCGGCTTAAATTTCTTGTACGCTTCTGAGACTGTTTTCATCGATGTGTTGATCACTTCGAATCCAGCCGGGAGGGGATCATCGACCACGACATAGTTTCGCTCCATGCCGGTGGCCACGGTCAGCGTCACCTTTACGACAGCGCCCGCTTCGATACCATTTTCAACGGAGCCGTTTCCATTCACGACTTCCATCTCTTTGACGACAGAGATGCCCTGATCAGCGGGTGAAACAGGCGCGATGGGATAATATTTCAGACGTGTTTCGTAATAATACCTGCCATCACCTTTCTTGTCAAATTTCAGTTCAAGATTTTCCCCTGCCTTGTACTCTTTCAGATTCTCGCTTCGCACGATCTGATCGAACGTATAGCCCTTGAAAGTCTTTTCGATGATCTTGTCCTTTTCCAGCTGGACGCGAAGCCTGAAGTCCGGCTTCTCCTTCTCATAAAACCGGAAATATGAGTTTAGCGCATCCAGCACGTAAATATTGTCCTGTGTGTTACGCCAACTACCCGCGCTGTTTCTCCGCTGCAAAAGCCACTTAACGACTTTCGGCGCCTGCGGGAATTCCTCCTTCAGCGCCATCATGGTCTGTAGCACATGGGCCGTTGTCCTGACATTCGAATGAAAGCACCAGGAAAGTCCTTTTTCCGATGCCTCTTCAAAGTGCGCCGTTGTCGGAGAATCCGCGATGCCGTTCATCAAAACCGCCTTCACTGTTTCGTACATACTTGCATTCGTATTCGCCAATTTCATCGACTTAAGCAGGTATGCCAGGGCAAACAAAGGTACCCGTTCACGGTCCTGGTATAATTTTTCAATATAAGCATGATCCGGTTTTCCACTCATCGCCAGATCGTACAGGATCAGACAATTCGTGGTCGCCCAGTAGTTCCAGGTGTACGGATAGTGTTCCTGCGCCACCTTTTTGTGCAGCACTTTTTCCAGATAGCTGACGCCCCTTGTCAGCGCATCATCATTGATCTTGTAGCCATTCTCCAGTCCCATGATCAGCCCGTACACCATCCAGGCGGAGACATAGGGGCTGGCGTGCCCGGAACCAGGCCAGTACGTGAAGCCACCATTCGATGTCTGAAAATCACTGATCGCATCGAAGAAGTCCTGCGCCTGCGTCCGGTATTCATCGATTTTTATCCCGGGGAGATCAAACGCGTTCATGACGTCTGAAAACAGGACGACGGGCAGTATCTTCGAAAGTCGCTGCTCGAGACAGCCGTACGGATAGTCGTACAGGAATTCAACACCGTTCCCCACACCAATCAGCTGCGTTGAAGATACTTTCACGTCAAGTGTCGTCATATCTTTGTGACAATCCCCGGGCACCACGATACGCTCTTTCTCTTTTTTCGTCGATGTACGCATCACGGCAACGGTCTCTGAGGTGAGTGGTTTCTGAACCGGAAAAGAGAATTGGACCGCGTCCTTTTCATCATTCATGTCCGCCCTGAATGTGAGCACTGCTGTTCCCGGTGCATTGGCTCTATATTGGAATCGCACTTCCTTGCTACCACCGGCATCCAGTGTCAATCGCTGCTCAGCGGATCTGTCAAGGAGTTCGATTCCGCTCGCGCTGGCATATACAACCGCTTCTCCGCCCACATCTGAATAGTTATGAACGACAGTACCGGCGCTGAACTGGTCCTCCTTTCGGATGAATCTGGGCAATGCCGGTTTGAGTACCAGCGTTTGACTGACCATGATCTTGTTCTCACCATTCCCGAATTCCGACGATTTATTGTGCGCCGCGGCCATGATCACAAAGGTGGTCAGATTGTCCGGCAATTGAAATGAGACAGAGGCATTCCCCTCTTCATCAGTGACAACGGAGGGATTCCAGTACGGCGTGCTCCTGAAATCGCTTCTCACGTCAAAACCGCTCATAGGCGCGGGAGCGCCACCGCCACCTCGGTTTTCCCCTTTTTCTCCGTAATCCCGCTGTCCGATGATATTCAACCGGCTCTCCGACGATGTCACCGAAAGTGGTCGCGATCGATAGAAAAAGTCATGCAGATTCGTGAACCTGTACCCGGTGAGGTTAAGAACACCCTTGTCCACGACAGCCAGAATAATTTCCGAACGTTCCCCCTTTCCATCCGCATCCAATGCCTTGATATCAATGCGCACATCTTCTCCGGGACCATACTTCTTCTTATTCGTGAAAATATCCAGCCTCAATTTTTTCCTGTCCGTGGACACAGGCAGATTGACATAGCCCAATTTGAATGCCGGCTTGGCGATATCTTCTCCGGTATCAGAGAACTGTGCATCCCCGGTGCGTCCCTGGATCAGCATGACGGAGACATAGACATTGGGCAGGTGGATCTCTTTTAAGGGTATCCGGATCGTCGGCGTGGATCCCACCGCCTCTGTGGTGAAATGATCGATAATACCCTCCCTCTCGAGTGTGACCACGGCGGTCGCGCTCTCGAATGGAGACTTGATCATAACAGTCGCTACATCACCTGGAGCGTATGACTTCTTATCGGTCTCCAGCTCGATTCGATCATCATCGCTGCGCTGCCATGCGACGTAATCGTCTCCTGTGATATAGAAGCTGCAATCAGCAATAATCTCATTCCCGCGGGAATCCATGCTGCGCGCCCGAAGCAGGTAATAACCCGAACTTGTAGGGACAAAGTTATAGTCGATTGGTTTGCGCGCTGTTTTGATGCTCACCTCAGCCACAGTGGAATCGGCAATTTGTGATTCCCAATAGTAACGTCCGCCGCTGCCCGCCTTCCTGACGGAATACCAGTTCCTTCGCACAAATGTGAGCGTCACCTGTTTCTGATCCACAGGATCGCCATCCTTGTCAACGGCAATGATTTTCAGTGGAAAATTTTTCCCCTTTGCGCCGAAAAATGAGTGGGGCTTCATGCCGACCTGATATTCACCGCGATGTACGACGACCTGCTTCCTGCCCGCGATCCGTCTGCGGTTTTCATCCTTCACCTCACCTTCGATGACAAGCCTGGCCGAGGTTTTCAATTCCGGTTCGTGCGGATAATAGCTCAAGGCAAGACTGCCGCTCTCATCCAGTCGTGATTCATCGGATTCCACGTAACTCGTAAAGGTCCCGATCCCTCCGAATGCGCCCTCCTGATAATTCCTGGGATTCAGGTAATACCCGTCCCATCCGGGCGGTTGATGATAATAGTGCGACTTGGATATGGACCAGCGTATCGGTGATGACTTCATTGGCGCACCGAATAGGTAACTGGCGGTTATCTTCGACTTGATCGAATCTCCGAACACATAATCGTCCTTAAGCGGCATCACATCCACTTCAAACTCGGCCGCTTTGTAATCTTCAACTCTGAAAGATTCGTATATCGCATCATCCCAACTCAGCTTTTGCGGGACTTCCACTCTGATCGAATAGTATCCACGCTTTGCATCATAAGCGATTGGAACATTGAAATCGAATGCATTGAACTCATTCAATGTATGCTCCTGTTCATAGACGCGTTTACCGGACGGATCGTCTATGAGCACCTTGAAAGAGTCGCGTTCCGAGATACGCCATTCCAGCCCGAATTTCTCCCGCATCACCACCTTCACTTTCACCGTATCTTCCGCCCGATAGATACCCCGATCGGTGAAGATCGCCCCATCGATCTGTTCATCCCGGGCGCGCCACTCGTAGGGAATGCGAAATTCCCACGGGCTGATACCTGTCCCGCGTTCCGAATGCGTGAAAGCGATATCATCACCGATGGATGCGATGGCCCACTGCACCGGCTCCCGCTCTCTGGTTGCAGGCATTCCCAGACGCTGCCATCCTGGGGACTGGCAATATCCGGACTGATCGGTGGTCCCTCGCCAGTAAACCACACCGGATCCATCACGGATTTGAACAGTCGCCCCCG